>JAEWAA010000383.1 GCA_023391955.1 Bacillota bacterium
AGGACGCCGTGCTGAACCTGTGCCGCGTCAAGCTGCGCGACCAGCAGCGTCTGGCCCACGGGCCGATGAAGGAATACCCGCAATACCCGAACGGCGAGTTCGGCGACACGGTGCCGCGCGCCGGCAACGCGTCCGGCGGCGGCCAGCCGGGCTGGATCCTGAAGTGCAAGGGCTGGGAGACCGATCCCAACGCCTACATCTACTTCATCGCCCAGGCGCCGGTGTGGAAGTCGATCTGCAAGGTCATTGGCAAGGAGGAGTGGATCACCGATCCCGACTACGCCACCCCGGTGGCCCGCCTGCCGCGCCTGATGAGCATCTTCGCGACCGTCGAGGACTGGACCAAGACCCTGACCAAGTTCGAGGTCATGGACACCCTCAACAAATACGACATCCCCTGCGGCCCGATCCTGTCGATGAAGGAGATCGCCGAGGACAAGTCGCTCTACGAGACCGGCACGCTGGTCGAGGTAGAGCATCCGACCCGCGGCAGCTACCTGACGGTCGGCAACCCGATCAAGCTGTCCGACAGCCCGACCGAGGTCACCCGCTCCCCCTTGCTGGGCGAGCACACCGACGAAATCCTGCGCGACGTGCTGGGATTTGACGAGCAGAGCATCACCCAGGCGCATGAAAGCGGCGCGCTGGGGCCTGCCCAGACGCGCATTGCGGCCGATTAGGACCGGGCAAACAGAACCGGCGACACAAAAAGACATGCACCGAGACTCCGCCCCTTCCAACGACCGTTCGCCTCTGCCCGCTAGCCGGGAGCTCAGACACTCAGGAGGGATCAAGATGACTGCCGTAATCGATCCGACCCGCGTCGGACACCCGACCGAGGTGGTGCGCCGCCTTCTCGATACCGCGAAGGCCGAGGGCCGCACCTCCTTGACCGCACCGGAAGGCAAGGAACTCTGCGATCTCTACGGCATTCCGGTGCCGCGCGAAGGACTGGCCCGCAGCGCCGACGACGCGGTCCGGCTCGCCGAAGGCATGGGATTTCCGGTGGTGATGAAGATTGTGTCGCCGCAGATCCTGCACAAGACGGAAGCCGGCGGCGTGCTGGTCGGCGTTCCCAGTGCCGATGCCGTGCGCGACGGGTACAAGATCATCATGGAGCGCGCCCGCGCCTATGACCCGAAGGCCGAGCTGATCGGTGTCCAGGTCCAGCAGATGGTGGTGGGCGGGACCGAGGTTATCGTCGGCTCCATCACCGACCAGAGCTTCGGCAAGCTGGTCGCCTTCGGGCTCGGCGGTGTGCTGGTCGAGGTGCTGAAGGACATCACGTTCCGCCTGGCGCCGGTGACGCGGGAGGACGCGCTGTCGATGTTGGACGGCATCCAGGCCGCGGACATGCTGAAAGGGGTGCGCGGCGGCAAGCCGGTCGATCGCGCCGCACTGGCCGATCTGATCGTCAACGTCTCCCGCCTTGTGGATGAGGTGCCGGAGATCGTGGAACTCGACCTGAACCCGGTCTTTGCCCGCGAGGACGGCGCCATCGCCGCCGACGTGCGCGTGGTCCTGGACTTCGAAGCGAAGACGCCGCGCTACCGACCGGAGCCGGACCAGATCGTATGGCAGATGAACCGCATCATGAAGCCGGACGCGGTGGCGGTGATCGGCGCCTCGTCGGAAGACGGGAAGATCGGCAACTCGGTGATGAAGAACCTCATCAACGGGGGCTACAAAGGGAAAATCCACCCGATCCACCCCAAGGCCGATGACATCCTGGGCTACAAAGCCTACCAAAGCGTCAAGGATGTGCCCGGCGACATCGATGTGGCGGTCTTCGCCATCCCCGCCAAATTCGTCGCGCAGGCCCTGACCGAAGTCGGTGAAAAGCGCATCCCCGGCGCCGTGCTGATCCCCTCCGGTTTCGCTGAAACGGGCAACGTCGAGGGGCAGGACGCCATCGTCCAGATCGCCCGCAAATACGACGTGCGCCTGATGGGGCCGAACATTTACGGCTTCTATTATACGCCCAAGAATCTCTGCGCCACCTTCTGCACGCCATATGACGTGCAGGGTAAAGCGGCCCTGTCCTCGCAATCCGGTGGGATCGGCATGGCGATCATAGGCTTCAGCCGCTCGGCCAAGATGGGCGTGTCGGCCATCGTCGGTCTCGGCAACAAGTCGGACATCGACGAGGACGATCTGCTCTATTTCTTTGAACAGGATGACAACACCCAGGTCGTCGCCATGCATTGCGAGGACCTGAAGGACGGCCGGGCCTTTGCCGATGCCGCCAAGCGGGTGTCCAAGACCAAGCCGGTGGTCGTGCTGAAAGCCGGCCGCACTTCAATGGGCGCGCGGGCGGCGAGTTCCCACACCGGTGCGCTCGCCGGCAACGACAAGATCTATGAGGATGTCCTGGCGCAGAGCGGCGTCGTGCGCGCCCGCAGCCTTCAGGATCTGCTCCAGTTCGCCCGCGGCATTCCGGTGCTTCCGACACCGAAGGGCGAGAATGTCGTCATCATCACCGGCGCCGGCGGGTCCGGCGTGCTCCTGTCGGACGCTTGCGTGGACAACGGCCTGTCGCTGATGTCGATGCCTGCCGACCTCGACACGGGGTTCCGCAAGTTCATCCCGCCCTTCGGGGCCGCCGGCAATCCGGTGGACATCACCGGGGGCGAGCCGCCGACCACCTACAAGAACACCATCCGCCTAGGCCTGGAGGATGACCGCATCCATGCCCTGATCCTGGGCTATTGGCACACGATCATCACGCCGCCGATGGTGTTCGCCCAACTCGTCGTCGACGTCAAGGAAGAGATGAAAGCGAAGGGAATTGAAAAGCCGATCGTCGCTTCTCTGGCTGGCGACGTACAGGTGGAGGAGGCGGCCGCCTTCCTCTATGAACACGGCGTCGTCGCTTATCCTTATACGACCGAAACCCCGGTTGCCGTGCTGGGCGCCAAATACAAGTGGGCCCGTGCAGCCGGCCTCCTCTGATCATGCCGGTCGAGCCGATGCTGTCGGCGCAGCGGAGACTCCCTCAGCCGCTTCCGGCTGATATCAGATCAACAGAGGATGAGACCGGCCATGCTCGATCCAGTGACCTACGATCGGGATCTCAGCGTAGGCGATGTGGCAAAGCGCTCGGGCGTCGCCGTTTCGACACTCCACTTCTATGAGCACAGAGGCCTGATAAAAAGTTGGCGCAGTGATGGCAATCAGCGTCGCTATACCCGGGATGTTCTTCGCCGGGTTGCCGTCATAAAGGTCGCGCAACGGCTCGGTCTTTCCCTGGGGTCGATTGCGGCTGCCCTTGACGTACTGCCCAAGGACCGTTCTCCAACCGCCGAGGATTGGAAGAGGATGTCAAGTGCGTGGCGTGACGAATTGGACGACCGGATCACCAAGCTCGCACGACTTCGGGATGAACTTGACCACTGTATCGGGTGTGGTTGTCTTTCGATCAGTGACTGTCCCTTGCGGAATCCCTGGGACGTTCTTTCCGCCTCGGGTCCCGGCCCGCGATTGCTTGACCCGCTTTAGAGCGCGCTGCTCTGTCGATAGCTTCAGGCTGAAATACCAAGCTAGACAAGGCGGTTGACGTTGTAAACGACGCCTCTGAGCAATACCTGAGACCGTTGCGCGATGTCGGTGCGGGCGGAGAGGGCCTTGCCCCACCTCCGCCCCGCGACCGACATGGCGGTTTCAATACGCTGGTCACAAACGACAAATTCTGCCTGTCACGCTCAGGGCGGCTTTCTCCGAGCTGGTGGCGGCTTGCCTTGCATCTGCGGGGTTGCGGGCAAACGGGTGTGAGCACCCTTCCCGATCTGAACGCAGATCGGGGAGGAGCCGATGAAGCGCCACTGGCAGGTTCGCCGCCAGATGCAGGCGGCGACGGATGGGGCCCGGCGATGGGATCGGGCATACATTCTCATCCTGGAGATGACCCTTCAGGCCGTCTCGCCGGCTTCACCGGAAGCGCTCGATCCCTCCCCACCAGCACAGGAGGGGAACCATGAGGACGGCGATCTATGTGCGGGTTTCGACCTCACGGCAAGCCCAAGCCCAGACCATCGAGCAGCAACTCGATCGCCTTCGTACCCATATGCAGCAGCAAGGCGAGGACATCGTCAGCGACACCGTCTTCCGCGATGACGGCTATAGCGGGGCGACGCTGAACCGGCCGGGCTTGGACCGGTTGCGTTATGCGGTACGGGCTGGTGCGGTCGGGCGGGTGCTGGTGACGGACCCCGACCGTCTGGCCTGCAGATTCCGACTGAAAGCGGCCACGGTTTCCGACGCCAAAGCGGCCAGTATTCCGATCGCAAGCCGGCCGGCATTCCGATTTGAAGGCGGCCACCATTCCGACATGAAACCGGCCACCCTTCCGC
>JAEWAA010000085.1 GCA_023391955.1 Bacillota bacterium
GCTTCGACCGGGTGATGCAGGGAATCGCCCATCTGCGGCGGGAACAGGTGGATTTCAACATTTTGACGGTGATTCATGAGGGCAATGTGGACAAGGGCAAGGAGCTGATGGACTTCTACCGGGAGCATGGTTTTGGCTATGTGCAGTTTATCCCGGGCATGGACTTCCGGGCCCAGCAGGCGGACAAGCCGCCTTCCTTCCTGGTTACGCCGCAGCAGTATGGGCGGTTCCTGTGCCAGGTGTTCGATTTGTGGTATAACGGCGGCCAGCCGGTGATCTCGGAGCGGTTTATGGACAATACCATGAGTGTCCACCTGGGGAGGCAGGCGGAGATGTGCACCCACAGTGCCTCCTGCTCCAAAACGCTGATCTTGGAACAAAACGGGGATGCATATCCCTGCGATTTTTATATTCATGAGGATTACAAGCTGGGCAATGTGGGCACCCATTCTCTGGAGGAGCTGCTGGCAAGTCCGGTCTATCGGAGCTTTGCCGCGTTGAAGCCCGAGCTGCCGGAGGCCTGCAAAAGTTGCGAATACCTTCGTTTTTGCTACGGAGGCTGCCCCCGGAACCGGCGTTGGGAGAAGGCGGACCCTGAAGGGCGGGGTGTGCCGCATCCGGATTATTTCTGCGCCAGCTACAAGGCCTTCTACCGCCACTCCTTCCCGCGGATGGAGGAGATGGCCCTCCGGCTGCGGAGGCAGTGGGCCCGGGAGTACGCGCAGACGGGCCTGAAGCTGCCCGGCCGCAACGACATGTGCTTCTGCGGCAGCGGCCGGAAGTTCAAGGCCTGCTGCCAGCCGGCGCTTGCCGGGGCGTAGCGGACGCGAAAAAACCACTTCACCGTGCTGTGCGCAGGTGAAGTGGTTTTTTTGTGTGCAGGCGGGGCGTCCATGCCTGCTGAGGTGGGCCGCGGTGAGCTGCCATATCCCTCCGTTTACCGTGTAACGGAACTCAGCGCCTCTTAAAAGCCCAAAATTGGCGTTTTGGATTTGTAACGGAACTGAGCGACTCTTAGCAGGAGTTTTGGAGCGATAACGGCTCTTTGTCCGCCTCTAAGCTTCACCTAGTTCCGTTACGGTTACCAAAGCCGCATTTTGCGAGTTTAAGGGCTTCTGAGTTCCGTTACAGCAAGGTAGCCCCTCACTGAGCCGCAGCTTATCGGACTTAGATTGCGACGCAGCCCACTCGTCTCCTCACTACTCCCCGATACTCACCGACTTGCCGGTGGCCGCCGACAGGTTGGCAGCCTCCATAAGCTGGGTCAAGGCCCGGCCTTGCTCAATACTGATGGTTGTCGGCGTGCCGTTTACCATATGATCGATCCATTGATCCACAGGCCGGGGCGGTGCCGGAGGAAGCTTGGCCGGGGACACCCAGCCCTCCTGGGCGCCGAGACCCAATTTGGCGGAGCGGAAGCGGAACTGGAAGTCGTCCAGCATCAGGCAGCCCTCGGTGCCGCATACCTCCAGCGCAAAGGGGCTAAGACGGCTGGCAAAACCCGCCTCCACCACAGCCAATGCGCCGTCGGAATACCGTAGAGTAACCACCGCGTTGTCCTCCACCTCCCGGCCGGTGACAAAGCCGAACTGGGCGCTGACCGCTTCCGGCATACCCAAGTAATAGTAGGCCAGGTACATGGGATGGCAGCCCAGATCAATCAGCGCACCGCCTCCACATTGCTCCTTATTATAGAAATGGGGTGGAAGCCAGCCATCCGCGGATTTTTGGTTAGGCAAACCGCCGTCATGGGCCAGTCTTACCCGCAGATACGTAATGTCGCCCAGCAGTCCGGCGTTGATGATTTCCTTCACCTTTAAATTGGCGGCATGGGTAAGCCGGGGCAGGGAGATCATGAAGGATTTGCCGGATTCCTTCACGGCTTGGATGATGCGGTCCGCCGCCTCCGTGGTAATGGCCAGAACCTTTTCCGTGAAAATATGCTTACCCGCCTTCGCGGCGGCTGTTAACACTTCCTCATGCATGGAGGACGGAGCATCCACGACAACAGCATCAATTTCCGGATTGGCCAGAAGCGCTTCCAAATTTTCACAAAAAGGCACACCCAGCTTCTCCGCCTGCATTCTGCCTCTCTCCGGAAGCTCATCCCATACGGCGGCAATGCGGCACTCGGGCCGGGCCAATACCTGACGGGCATAGTCCTCTGCATGGACATGCCAATAGGACAGCATAGCAACTTGAATGGTCATATTTTCTAATCCACCTTCCATTGATAATAGGCTGATTTTATCTTACCATGGGTCTTGCGGGACACACTATGGCAGATGAAGTCTCATTTGTATGCGATCTTGCAACATGCTATGATATAGAGCGACAAAGCCGATATATGTCGGACATTATCTGTAGGGAGTGTATACAAATGTGGAGTTGGATCATTCCAATCCTGACATTGATTGTGGGGGCGGCCGGAGGATTTGCCGGCGGTGTTTTTTATTTGAAGCGCCAAATGGAAAAAATGCAGTCGAACCCCGACATGCTGGCCAAGATGGCCAAGCAAATGGGCTATAACCTGAACAAGCAGCAGATGAACAAGGTCCAAAACATGATGAAGAACCAAAAATTCAGATAAATGAAATAGGACGGCACACAGCATGCCGCCGGCAAGACGGGAGAGTAAGCCTATGTCCACTGAATACAGAAATAAGAAGGTTGAGGAAAACCGCGAGCAGCTGGAGCACCATGTCCGGGAAATCCTGCGCCTCATCGGGGAGGATGTAGAACGGGAAGGACTTCTCGATACCCCCGCCCGGGTGGTGCGGATGTATGAGGAAATCTTCGCCGGTTATTCCGCCGATCCTGCGGAGGTACTGGGTGTTACCTTTGACGAACGCCACGAAGAGCTGGTCATCGTCAAGGACATTGTGTTCTACAGCCAATGCGAGCATCATATGGCGCCATTTTTCGGCAAAATCCATATCGGCTATATCCCCAGCGGCAAAATTGCAGGTTTGAGCAAGTTTGCCCGTCTGGTGGAAGCGGTGGCCCGCAAGCTGCAGGTCCAGGAGCGGATCACCTCGGAAATAGCGGATGTATTAAACCGGGAGCTGAAGCCCCACGGGGTGATGGTGGTGGTGGAGGCAGAGCATCTGTGCATGTGTGCACGTGGTGTCAAAAAACCGGGCAGCAAAACCGTGACGTCCGCAGTCCGCGGCTATTTCCGCAACGATGCGCCTCTCCGGGCTGAATTTATGGCATTGATCAAGGAATAACACCACAGCGTTAGTGAGCTGGCAGATGAAGTCCAGAGGAGAGTGATCTCCTTCTGGGCTTTTTTGATTTATTTCCGAGAAGATTTCCGACAAATTCCGACTTCCCTAGAAGGAAAATGGCCTGTATAATAAACAATCATTTAGGGATTCTTGAACGAAACTGATGATCCGCAGAAAGGTGGGAGATTAGTGACTGAATTGTCGAAGTCTGCAGCAGGCAAAAAGAAGACAAAGCTGCTGGAGCTGGACATTGTTCGGGCCTTGGCTATTCTGGCGGTGGTGCTTATTCATGGCACATCCAGCGCAACGGTGGAGCCGACAGAAGGCAGTGCCTCACAGATTTTGTTTTATATTTTGAACGTGGGCAGCTCGTTTGCGGTTCCGTTATTTATTATGATCAGCGGCATCGTGCTGTTTTACAGCTATGACGGCAGATGGAACGCCAGGACGGCTCTGGTATTTTACCGGAAGCGGGCCATTAGCCTGGTGATTCCGTATTTTATATGGGCCTTTTTCTATTATGGATTTAACCAATACATTAATACCGGGAAGATCGAGATGGATTGGCCGGATTTTTGGGGCAAAATAGGCTGGGCACAGTGGTCGTACCATTCCTATTTTATGCTGATTATTTTTCAGCTGTATCTTCTGTTCCCTCTGTTTATGACTCTGGTAAACCGGGTCTCCTGGTTCCGGAAGTGGCTGCTTCCTTGTGGGCTTTTGATCCAGGAAGGGTTATATGTGTACCGGCATTGGTTCAGTGAAGGGATTCCTTATTCCGACCGGATCGCTCCTACCTATATGGCCTATTTCCTGATCGGCGGCGCTATTGGGCTTTATTATCCTGCGGTGAAAAAATGGGTGGAGGAGCATAAGCTTCTGACGGGTGCCGCGTGGCTGCTTGCCGGCGTTTCCTATGTGAGCCTGTTTCTCTTCAGCCGGTATAAGCATATGTATGCGGAGAATACCTGGTATGAGGTGCTGTGGATTCTTTATGTTACGGCCGCGGCCTTGTTCTTTATGCAGGTTGGCCGGTTTCTGCTGGCCCGCTTTCCCCGGCTGTCCAAGCCGGTTGTGTCCATTGGGGTGTGCTCCTTCGGCATTTATCTGATCCATCCCGCTTTCCTGACACTATTTACGGTGCATTGGAGCCATCCTACCACTATCCTGATGTATGATCTGTATACCTTCGGGCGGTACGCCGCCGTATTCGGTTCGTCCTGGCTGATTGTGTATACGTATGGCAAGGTGGCGGGCCTGTTCAAGCGGAGTCCGGAGGTGCAGGTAAACAAGACTTATACACGCGGCAAGGCAACGGGATTATAAGGATCAAATTTTTTGGAGAAAAGGGTTGTCAAATGCTGGGGAGATTTAGTATAGTAAGACAAGGAAATATGCGGAAGAACCGCTCCGACGCAGCAGCAGGCTGCCAGGGGCGGTTTTTATTTTTTTATGGCTTATTGGACGCTGTAAAAAGGTAGAAATATGGCGAAATATTGTCGATTTAAATGGGGCTGTAGACAACTCTCCGGATAAACGTGTCCAATAGATAGAAAGGTCTGCTGGGAGAGATAAGGGAGGAATACATAGTGGAGCATGTGGGCAAATGGGCCGCAGGAATGGCGCTTGCAGCATTATTGGCTGGAGGAAGTGCGGGGATTTGGATAGGAAAAGATACTGGAACCGCAGCTGCGGCTGGTGCTGTGGCTATGGAAGCAGCGGCTGGGGTTGAACTGCGGGACATCGCGGGACATTGGGCAGAAACGGCTATCCGCGGAGCGGCGGGCAAACGGTATGTGGACGGCTACCAGGACGGCAGCTTCCTCCCGGACCGGCAGGTCAGCAGGGCGGAGTTTGTGAAGATGGCGGCTGCGGCATTGAAGCTGTCAGTGGCCGATAGTGCCGGTGGCAGTGATTGGTATCAGGTTTATGTAAACGCGGCTGTAGGGGCAGGGGTTCACCAATGGAGCGATTTTACCAGCGGCGACTGGAACACCCCCATGAAACGCTCCGAAATGGCAAGAATGGCCGTCCGCGCGGCGGGCCAAAACACGGAGGATGACCTGGAGTGGATGTACCTGGCCACCAAAGCCGGGCTGATCCAGGGAGTAGACGCAACCGGCAGCCTGGATGTGGACGGCACCACCACCCGGGCACAGGCGGTAACCATCATCGAGCGGATTCTGGCAGTCAAGGATGGCCGCGGTGAGGAGATTGCGGCGCAGGCGGATAAACATGCGGTGAACCGGGCGGCGGTGCTGTGGCGGAAGACAAATATTTTTGAGGTGATGCCGGAGTTTTTTGGAAGTAAGGTGATTTCTCCTTGGGACACAAATAAGCTGGTGGTGGAAACACCCGACGGTCTGTATAAGGGAGAAGTCGAGAAAATTATCGCTATTGATTTCGGGGATCCGAACGATCCGCATCGGAATGTGTTGGGGGATATTGGAGAGTTGAAGTGGTATGCAGGGTGGTCCAAATATTATAAAGTTATAGATAACCCTGAAAGTTACGGAGTAGTGGCATTTGGTCGAACTGAATATAGTTCAGATGAAACTAAATATGGAGACAGCCCTCCCATATTTTACATTAGCGGATTTACAGGCGGAAGCAGCAAAGAAATGTCCGAAACAGGAGAATTACAGTCCTTTGCAACATTACAATTCTCTAGAGAAAGTTTAGTTGAGGGCTTCATCATCCCGAAGCATGGACAGAAGATTCGAGATGGGTATCTGGATATTGAGGTTAAAGCTCCAGCCATTCCCCCCACCAATCCACAATCCAGGTTCGTGCTGACAGTTCGCGGTCCGGAAGTGATTGAGTAAGGCTGGTGGTCCTGGTTATGAATAAGCGAAAACGAAGGCTGCTATGGGCCGGGAGTATTGCCGGACTAGTGGCTCTAGCCATGCTCATCAATATGGTAATGGCCAAGGTTGCGGAGCAAGTAGAAGAGTACAGATTAAGCTATGGGCCAGATGCGACTGCAGGCTGGGAGGGCTTTTATTCCGCCAGTCCTAGCCTGAACCCTGGCTATACTATTCCGGAAATTCCGGGCATGAAGATCAAGTCCGTCCAGCTGTTGCGGGACGGTGAAGCCTATGGGAATATATCCATGCCGGCTGGGAAAAAAACTCACAGTGGAACCGTAACTACGAACGGCAAAGTTTTCGCGGTAAAATCTAGAGCAAACACAGGTGCGGACACTTATTTCGCTTGGTACCGTTACAGTAATTCTAGCCCAGATAAGCGTTGGTACGCTAATCATGAGGATGACAATGGCCTTCCGGAACAAATCCTCTGTGGTAGCCCCGAAACGGAATCTATTGTTGGAGTGGCTATGCCAAAATATCCGGGATGCACAGCAAAGGTGACTTTTGGCGTGCATCGAAGTGTGCCCTATAAAATGACTGATGAAACGGAGATCGCTTCTTCGCTGGTGAAAGTAACGGGATTTACCAATGTGTCTGTTATGAAGGAGATACAAGTCACTGGTCCTGACGGAACATACGGGAAATCAGAAGGAACAGACACTGAAAACCCCATCATCGGAGCCTACTTGGAACGTACTTCCGAAACCGACTCCGAGAATTTCAACATTAAGTATCAGCAAGCATTTCAACTTTATCCCCGTGGCATTGAACCAGCCGAAAGCAACACAGCCATCAAAATCCTGGGAGCACCCGGTGCTCGCCTCATGGTCTACTTCGGCTCCTTCAGGTTTGATATCGAAGGAGAGACCTACAAGCATCCGGATAAAATCCGTGTCACATATGAACCGGATGGGAGTTCTCCATCCCCCAGCACCACTGTGACGCCCACCCCCACCCCAACAACAGCGCCTACGCTGGATGATCTGGAAGTGGTATCTTTGTCATACGCTCCGACGGCCTTCACTGCCCGGGATGATGTGACTTTTACCTATGTTTTTAGAAACAACAGCAACAGAGCCTGGTCCAATTTTTACTACAGCATCAACGGAACTCATTATCTATTTACCGGCACGTTGCCTGTGGGAGGAAGCCATACCAGCTCACTTACCCGGAAAATAGACTCTCCCTTTACACTAACCGTGAAAATAGACAGCCGGAATGAAATCCCGGAATTTAACGAAGCCAACAACGAAAAGACGGTAACGGCTATTCCCAATGCGGTGGCGGATAATGACCCTCCCGAAGGCCGGCTTCGGTGGTTTTACCAGGGGACGGACAGGATCGCCGACACGGTAGTGGAGGGTACACCGGTTGATCTGAAGTATGTGGATGTGAAGGACCCGGATAATGATCCTGTTGGCTACCGTATGAACTTTAGCGATTGGAATTCCACCTTCTACAAAACGTATATGACCAATCGTTATACCTCGGGGGACGGCTACGATGCGTTCACCAATATCAGCACCGTTGGAGCGGTTGGCTATCATATTGCCCGCGGGCGGTTGGTGGATCCCTATGGGGGCTATACGGATCTGAGTGCCTCCTTGACGGTCATACCACCGAATCCGGTTGCTATGTGTGAGGTGCCATCTACAACGAAATCCCGAAGGCCGCTGGCGGCTGGAGCCATTAACGCCAATAAGAGCTACAGTCCCTTGGACAGGGCCATTGACCACAGCCGGGATGAATGGACCAACAACCTTCCCTTTTACATCAATGATACGGATACCGATACGATAGAGACCGTCATTCTGGAAAAGGTCTATGACAATACCGGCTTGGCTTCCTTGAACCGTGATGCCTGCTCCATTACAGTAAAACCTGATCTGCCGCCAATCGCCAAGGTCGTGGCTCCCGCATTAGGCATTCGTGGTGAGGACTTTGATATCATGAGTGAATCCCATAGCCCAGACGGGGACCCCATTGTGGAAGTGCTCTGGTATATGCGGTACGATGCCAACAATGACGGCGTGTTCAACGACATCACCGAACCCTGGGCGGCCATCACCGGCACACCATCCAAATACGTCTTCCACCCGGCCAAAATTGGGAAGTACCAGTTCAAGATCAAGGTGAAGGAGGATTATGGCAAGGAAGCGGAAGCCGTATCGGGGATCATGGATGTGATTAACCTTGCCCCAGAAGTCAGCTTTGATTTAACAGGCTCTAATCCCAATCCGGACCAAAACATGCCGCAGGTGTTTACCGGCGACACCATCAAGAACACCTGGGAGCTATACCGCACCAACACCAATGTCCGGGTGAACCGGATTCCCACGTATCGCTGGCAAACTGCGAACGGTGCGCTTGTATCGGGAGCCGGCAAGAATAACGAGTCGTACAAATCGGATTATAATTTTGTGAATAATCCGAATGGTCCCGGAACCTATCAAAACTACACGACACCTTTGAATGATAATGGCTGGGGGCGAAATGGTCTATCCATTTATAAGGCTTTTACAGCACCCGAAAATGGGTATTCACAGCCGTTGTGGCTGCCGGATGCCAATGGAAAACCATCGACGTGGGTAGATGCGAAAACAACTCCCATTGTGAGCGATAAAACGTATCTGTTTGTCGGTAACACAATGGATAAGCTGTATGCCCTGAACAAAAGTAAAATCGGCCGGTACGAAAGTAAATTGGAGATGGATTACCAGTACAATACCGGTACCTACAAGGCGTACTGGTTGGATGGGAACCCGTATGATTATGTCATTGACCTTTCGAAAGTACCGTCCTCTAGTATTGTCCAGACACGCACCATCCCCTTTTATAGGGATAGCGTCTATAGGTGGGAAACCACGGCCATGGATACTATCCATGCAGGGAATGCTTATGTGGCGGGTCCCTATATTTACTATGTATTTACTGTGAAAAAGCCATATAAGGTGGTAGAGTCTGAGGATAGTGACGGATACTCCTATACGAATACGTTTTATGATTCTCAGCCCTACGGATGTTCCTTTAAGGCAGCCAATGCTGAACTGATCAGCTGCTTCCCGATGCCAGGTGAAACCTCGAATGGGTCTTATGTATATAAGCCCAAGGTAATCGTGAAGGGGCATAATCTGGTCACCCTTTTAAGCAATCCAACGGATGCAGCGGCAGTCCTTAATGGGTATTTTGGGCTCATTCAGCAAGAAACCGATGTAAAGGGGAACACGATCTCCACTACCTATAGTGATGGAAAAAATAACCCCACGGTGATGACGCCATACGAAAAGAAGACGGTGCGTTGGCCAGCCACCGATACACCGGTCAGCTTTATCCCTCCGCAATATTCGGTAGCGGCTTGCAGCTTTACGGCAAAAGTTGAAGATCCTTTCCGGGATGCCGAAGGAAATTTTTATATGTATGAAACAAAGTCATGTCGAGATGGAGATTCGGCAATTACACCATTCGATTACAACATGCGGGCATATCCGGAACTGGGGTTGGGCTCGTATGTGGCGAAGTATGACCAGAATTACAAGCTGGTATGGCGGGCCCGGACCCGCGGCAATTTGTTCTCCTATACCCTTGTGGGATATGTCACGGATTACAGAGATAGCATTAGTACGATGGTGGTTAACTCCCTGAACCGGACTCTGGTGGCGAAGACGTTATATGTAACACCGGGTTCGTGGGGGGATACCTACACCGTCTTGAATGACCTCATCGACTTGGATACAGGATATGTACAACCGTGGACTGGCCCTGTGTTAAATGGCATGTCCAGTACCCTGAAGGTGGACGCGTGGGGGAATTATATCTCTGCTTATGGTGCGTTAAATATTTTTGGCCAGAATGTAAACATCAATCGGGCAGGGGGATCTAAATTAGCCGGGAATGTCAACCCCTTTGCTCAGTCGTGGACGGAAATCGTGAGCCTCTCCAAATTTTATGAGGAGTTTGTAGGGGATGGATTGCTTCTTAGCGCCCATCAGACCAATAATTTAAGCTCCATGGGCTATAACAACCCGCCAAGCGGTTCAAGTGTATACTGGATCGACAAAGGCCCCGTTGCAGAGGCGGCAGCCATTCAGCCCCGGTACGATTACGGCCAGTTTATGTCCCCGGTTACCGCTGCAGATGCCGAGTTTTCGTTTGGCTTTACGGCCGAACAAGTCAAGGTAGACAGCAGCCAGTTTGGATTTTCCTTCCGGATGCAGGATCCCACCAACCGGCTTGCGGTTGAGTTTGACGGGAACACGGTTTCCCTGAGTAAATATCAATGGGGGAACCGGTATGTGCTTGCCACCAATTCCTACAACCTCCAGGACAACAAGGATTACAGCGTGAAGATCCGAACGGTTGGAAATAAGGTGAGTGTGTGGGTAAACAAGGTGCCCTATTTCGTCGATGTGGCTGACGGTTCATTTTCTGGCGGGAGGTTTGGACCCTTTTCGGACAAGTCCTTTGTCACGTTCCGGGGGATCTCCCATAAGGTTTACCAGGAAGCGAACATTTGGGGATCGGACTTTGCGATTCTGGATGAAGCTGTCGGAGTGGCCCAGCTGAACTATGACAACATTAACTTCATCGATCCGGAGCATGATCCCATGTCGGGCTCCTTCTTTTGGCAATACACGCATTCCCCGATGTTCTTGAATAATGGGGGCGTGTCTCCGTTAAACGGAAGCAGCCACAGCAGCGGTTTGCCCACTTTTGATCGGGTGGGACGTTGGGAGGTCAGTTTGATGGCCAAGGATGATCCGGCTCCGGAGCCGGCCTATCGGTACCCGAACATGACCTTTGACGGCTACCGGCAAAACTCCAACAGCTTCAAACGAACCATTACCGTCCACCGCAGGCCTGTTAGTGTTCTCAACCCTGCTCTAAATGGGAATACGGTGACTTGGAATGACAGCAGCTATGACCCGGACCGGTTCGATATCAACACGGGATACGCGGAGCCAGGCTACGCAGCCAACCGGGGGATTTTTGAACGAAGATATGTTGCTATCTCTCCAAGCGGTACCCAGTACAATTACATGGTGACTTCATTGGATGAAAAGGGCATATGGACACTGGGGCTTCAGGTGAAGGATGAATTTGGGGCATGGTCATTCCTTGAAACGGCCCAGGTGGAGGTAGCCAAGAATGCGAACCGGAAACCGTCCGTCATCTTGACGAATCCAACCGGTACCGAAGACTCGCCCACCTATCTGCCTGTAAACGTAAACCCGACGATCACGTGGACTCGGTCGGATCCGGACCCGGATACCTTGTATACGGCTTATGAGCTCGTAGCGGAATCCATCTACACCGGAGGTTGGGGAGGGGTAAGCATCAGTGAGCGTATATCTGGTGCTAAAGCGGAGCTGACAAAAGAGGTGGGTGGGAGTTTTTTTGCGACACAGGTCTGGGGGAGTACGGACTACAAATATAGGGTGAAAATCCGGGTGAAGGACGAAACGGAATGGTCGGATTGGAGTAATGTGGGGTGGTTCAGCAGCATTCTGCCACCATCTGCTACCCTGACGTTCCCGCTGGGGACCCAGGACAATCCCACTTACGTCCCCACCTTGAGGCCCACGATAACCTGGGACCAAAAAGACCCCAACTCCAACCAGGTTGTGGCACAAGAAATTAATGTATGGAACGAAAACGGGACGTTGTATTCCAATCAGACGAGGAATGTGGCGTATGCGGATTATGCCAAAACCGCAGATAGCTGGCAGTTGAATACGGATGTACCCATGGGTGCAAAAATGCGTGTGACTGTCAGAGTGAAAAATTCCGCCAATGTCTGGTCACCATGGTCCAATTCGGGATGGTTTATCACCAACCGGCCGCCAGCAGCAAGCATGGTCGTACCGGATGGATCGGAAAGCGCCCCGACGATGTTTAATACGCTTCGGCCCACCTTTGTCTGGTACCAAACCGATCCGGATCCGGGAACGGTGTTCAGCTACTTCCAGATTCAGGTGACGAATGCGGCGAATACCGTTACGCTCTTAGACTCGGGTGAGTTTTGGCAAAATACATCCGCTGCAACCGGCAGCTGGCAAGCTTCAGCCGATTTACCAGCGGGACAAAAGCTGCGGGTGCGGGTAAGAGTGTTCGATGGCCATGTATGGTCGGATTGGTCTGCACAGACGTGGTTTTACATTAACCGGGCGCCAATTGCTGACTTCGATTGGTCTCCTAAGCCGATTTGGGAGGGGGATGCCGTCCGGCTGACCAGCCTCTCCTATGATCCCGACGGTGATGCTCTCACCTACCAGTGGCACATTGTGAGCCCGTCCGGCCAGGAGTCAACCGGCAGCTTGGCGGAATGGACAGGGGTGTGGGCGGAGCCGGGAGGTTACAGGGTAACCCTGACTGTGTCCGACGGCCTTGCGGAAGCAACTGCGCAGAAGACGGTGGAGGTGCTGCCCTTAACCATCGGGGCGGATATCCTCCATACTCCAGAGTGGCTTCAGTACCATGTGGAGCATGGACATGAGACCTCGCATGCGCCTAAGGATTTTTATGCGGGGGAAAAGCTGCTGCTTCGTGTTACCAGCGCTCCGGCGCCTGTCCGCACGGCGGAGGCATACCTGGAAGCGACGGGGATCGGGGGAGACAGCATCCGGGTGGAAGTCCTGCTGGCCGCCGGGAGCACGCCTGTGCTGTTCGAGGGGGAGCTGTACGATCCGGTTATGGGTTCCTTGGATAACCGGCTGCCCGACGGTATGCATGAGGTGCATTTCCGCCTGGTTTACAGCAATGGAGTCGTAAAGGAAACGACGGTGCCTTTCCGGATTATCGGCTCGGCATTGGGAGCAGTTGGGGTTCACCGGGTGCAATAAGTGGTTGTGATTCGACTTCCAGTTATTTGGTTAAAATGGAGAAAAATCACGACTTCTTCAAATAAGGAAGATGCCCATGAAGAAAATGACTCTTCTGCTTCTATTCGCAATGCTGCTGCTAACTGCCTGTACTCAGCGGGAAACTGTGGGGGTATATGCCAAGTCTATGGATTGGAATGTAACCATCCGTTATGATCCCGAAGGAAATCAATATGTGGAGACCGCTGCGGTGGAGTATATCGGCCAGGGAAAAAATGTGCACGACGCCCAAGTGGATATTCTTTATTCCAACGGAAGCTTTACAGGAAACCGGCTGCAGCAAGAGAATCTGGAGCATGCCGGGGTTGTGGAGCTGATCACCCGTACAAAGGTGAAAAGATGGAAGGATACCCAAACCGTCAGAATTACATGGAGCGATGACAAACAAACCTTCGAAGAAACTATCAAGGTTAAAGAGCAGCCCCAGCCCTCAAACTAAACCATAAAAAAGGCCAGACCCTTACTTTCAGGGCCTGACCTTTTGCGCTAATCTAGAGAGTTTTTTTTCGTCAATGTCCCATTGCCGGCATGCCGTTGTCCTGGCCGTCCTTGGTGACCCGAAGGGTGGCTACGGCGCCTTTGGAGGCGTGGTTGAACTGGTGGGTTACGATGGGGTAATCCCCTTCTTCGGTTACGGTTACCTCGACTACCGCTCCGCCGCTGGCGGGAAGCATCACGGTCTGCATGCCGTATTGGATGTTCCGCGGGTTGCCGTCCAGGTATACGGTGTCGAACATGGTGCCGACGATATGGAAGGAGGACACCTCGTTAGGCCCGGCGTTGGAAACGTAGAAGCGGACCTTGTCGCCCACTTTGGCCAGGAATGGCTTTTCCATCAGCCCGTAGTCATTGCCGTTGAATACCACATACGAAGGCACGCCGTCCTGCATATCGGTGAAGTCATGCTCCTTGTAGAACTCGCTTTGCACAATGGTGTAGGAGTGGTCGATTTCCTGATCCGTAGGATATCCGTCGGTGGGCTCTACGATAATGGTCCCGTACATGCCGTTGGCGATATGGGCCAGCACCGGCTTGGTGCCGCAGTGGTACATGAACACGCCGGGATTATTGGCGGGATAGGAGAAGCTGCCGGTTTCCCCGGGCATTACATCCACAAACTTGGAGCTGGGCGCCGCATGTACCGCATGATAATCCATGGAGTGGGCCAGGGACGGGTCCAGGTTTTTCAGAGTCAGGTGGAGCATGTCACCCTGCTTGACCCGGAGTACCGGGCCGGGGACCGTTCCGTTGAAGGTCCAGGCGTTGTAGGTTACACCCTTGGAGATTTCTACATTGGTTACCTGGGTGGTCATTTCGATATAAACATCCTTACCCTCGCGGCGGATTACCGGCTCCACCGGAGGCTGGTTCACCTGGGCAGGCTCGACGTCCTGGGAATCAGAGGTATCCGGGTCAGCGGACAGTCCGGGCCCGCCTACAATGGCATACAGGCCCACCGACATAAGCAGCAGTCCCGCGGCAAGAAAGAGGATAATGGGTTTCATGATTCGGCACATCCTTCCCAATGCCGCCTGTTTATGAGGCAGCCTGATAACTAGAATGTACGCTATTGAGGGCTCCGGCTTTGTGATTCGGGTCACAAGCCGGATAAAATTCTACTTTTCCCGGTCAGGCCTGCCCCATTGCCGCAGCGCCTCCGGATCGGGCAGCAGGAACCCCTTGCGGTCCGCCTCCAGCAATCCTTCTTTTTTAAGCTGGGCAAGAAGCCGTGTGACGGTTTCCCGGGTGGTGCCGATGGTATTGGCCAGCTCCTGATGGGTTACCGGCAGGGAGACGCGGATGCTTCCGTCGGGATGCTCCGTCCCCTGCTTCATGGCGATGCCGAACAGGAAGGAGGTTAGCCGCACTTGGATGTCCTGGCCCGTCAGCTCCTGGAGCTTGGTCTGCAGCTCCTGAATGGTCTGGCTCATCACCCGCAGCACCTTGATAGCCATAGCGGGGGTGGAGGCAATCACCTGCTCGAAGGAGGACAGGGGCATGGCCAAAACCCGGGTATCCATTACAGCCTCTGTTGTAGCAGGGTAGGTAGATAGCAAAAAGAACCCGGTATGCGGGAACATACTGCCGGGCCCCAAAAAATTCACGATCTGCTCGTGTCCCTCCGCATCCGTTTTAAAGGCTTTGACCAGCCCCTCCTGGATGATATAGATGCTTTCCCTGTCACTGCCCTCATGGAAGATAATCGATTTTTTCTTGATAAACCGGGGGATCAACAGCTCATCCAACAGACGCAGCTCGGCGTCATCCAATCCACGGAACAGCGGCACATCGGCCAGCTTGCGGCGAGACGTTTCCATTACGCATGAACACTCCTTAGGTCCCCTAGAAACCGAGTTGTTGTTTTGCTTCCGGTTTCATTTTATCAGGTGTCCAGGCCGGTGACCAGACGAGTTCTACATTTACGTCCGTTACGCCGGGCAAGCGGGATACGGCATTGCGCACGCCGCCTACGATGGTATCATGCAGCGGGCAGCCTTGAGTGGTCAGGGTCATCTGGATATGGACCACACCCGCCTCATCCTGCTTCAAGTCATAGATCAGGCCCAAATCCAGCACATTTACACCAAGCTCCGGGTCATAAACGGTGCGAAGCGTCTCTTCTAGCGTTTCCAACGATGTCATTTGTAAACCCTCCTTAAGGTTAAGATGATGAAACATTTATCTGGTAAACACCCGCGCCAGAAGCAGCATATATCCCAGGGACAGCACGGACCATACACCTGCGGCAATCTGAACGGCCAGGCCGGAGCCGACGGCAGTACAGCCAAGCAGGGCCAAAGCGGCGGCGAGCCAAAGGGATAGGAGTACCTTTACGTGGTTTTCCTTCACGAGATCAGCCATAACCGGCGTTTTTTCCTTGCCGACCTTGTCACCATATTTCAGCGTCCACCAGAGGAATGGAACAATCTTGGAC
>JAEWAA010000088.1 GCA_023391955.1 Bacillota bacterium
TCCCGCAACCCCCCCCGCCCACCCCAAACCGGGCGGGCACAGCAAACCCCCCCGCCCCCCCGCTTCCAAGGGGCCACTTACCCGGCCCCGTACACACTTACTTTTTCAAACAAAGAGCCAGCAGATCATCCACATGCGCGGTGGCCAGACATTCCACCGTGTCCGCGGCGCCGTAGTAGATTTTGACCTCGCCGCTGTCCTCGAGGATCATGCCGCCCGGGAAAATCACATTGGTGCGGAAGCCTTCGTCCTTTTCGTAGACGGCCTCCGGCGCCAGCAGGGGCTCCTGGCTCATGCCGATAACCTTGTACGGATTCTCCAGGTCGAGGAGCATAATCCCGGTGGTGTAGCGCTTCTTCCAGGTGTCCTCCCAGCCGTTTTTGCCGCGGGAAGGATCACGGTCCACAGCGTGGAACATGGTCAGCCAGCCTTTGTCCGTTTTGATAGGAGGTGCCGCCGGGCCCAGCTTGTCGTTGGCGAAGGGCACCTGCTCTACAGCCAGCAGCAGCTCGGTATTGCCCCAGTATTTCAGGTCAGGGGAATCGGAAATCCACATGTCGAAGCGGTCTTGGCCGCCACGGCTGTATACCGGGAAAGGACGTTCCAGACGCACATAACGTCCGCCGATTTTTTCGGGGAACAGCACCATGTTGCGGTTATCCGGCGCTGTCATGGACAGAACCTCGAAGTGCTCGAAGTCGTCGGTAACGGCAATGCCGCCGCGGACGCCGTGTTTGGTGCCCACCGCAAAGCACAAATACACGCGGCCGTCGATTACGGTCAGCCGGGGATCATAGGTGCGCACGATTTCTTTATCGTTTAAACCGAAGCAGGGACCGGGCTGCACATCCCACTTGACGCCGTCGTCGCTGTAGGCCAGACCCAGATTGGTGGTGCCGGCCGGCAGCAGAGTCTTGTTAACGGGATCGCCGTAATCATTGCGGAACACCATGACATATTTGCCTTGAAACTTGGTGACGCCGGCATTAAACACCAAGGCCGGGGAATAAGGCACATCCGCCGGAGTCAGAATGGGATTGGCAGGATGGCGGACAATAACGCTGCTGGATTTCAGATCGCCGATAATGGGCAGAGACATATGCGGTAAACCTCCTGGGCAGATAGGATAGTAGAAAAAATGAAAGCCTGTGCGATGTGCGAACCGTCCGGATCGGACTATTGGCCCCGAAGCATCTCGTCGCTTTTGGGGGGGTTACATTTTGGTTACGCCTTCATTATAAAGGTGCCGCCCCGCTGACCTCCGGCCGGATTTTCATTTTTTTATCCCGGAATTTAAGGTGGAGCCGAAAAACTCAGCCTTTTACGGACCCCGCCGTCATTTGCATAAAGGACTTGTTGGCCAGCATGTAGACCAACAGCAGCGGCAGGATGGACAAACAAGCTCCCGCCATCATGTAGTGGGTTTGGGAAGCGGCCGAAGCGCCGTAGCGCAGGTTGGCCAGGCCAACGGTCAGGGTTTGCAGCTTGGGGCTGCTCATCGTGAAGACCAGAGGCAGGAGATACTCGTTCCAGGCCCCGCGGAAGGTGAACAGAGCGGCAACACCCAGTCCCGGACGCAGCAAGGGCAGGATAATCCGCCAGAAGGTGGAGGCCGGGGAGGAGCCGTCAATCAGGGCCGCCTCATCCAGATCCCGGGGAATCGCCCCCATGAAGCTCAGCAGGATGAAGAAAATATAAGCATGGGCGCTGATCAGGATAAGGATGACGCCCCACAACGAGGTATGCAGATGCAGCTTGATCATCAGATTATACTGGGGACGCAGCACAACGGCGCCGATGGAGATAAACATCATAGCTGCTTGAATTCCCACGTAGATGCGTTTGCCGGGGAAATTCATCCGGTCCACCACATAGGCGGCCATGGCGGTGACGACCAGGGTGCCTACGGTGACGGCAGCGCTGATCCACAGGCTGTTCAGGGTGAAGCGGGAAAAATTAGCCTGCTGCCAGGCTTGTATATAGTTGGAGAACTGCCAGGAGGACGGGAAGAAGGTGGCCCCTGCCGTCAGCTCCGCATTGGTTTTGAAGGAGCCGAGAAAGGCCAGAAGAACGGGAATCACCGTCAGGAAGGCCATGCCCAGCAGGAAAAGCCACAGGACGGTTTTGCTCAACACCTTGGCGGCGGAGAAACGCCGTCCGGGAGAGGTCCCAAGAGGTACGGATAGCTGTGTGCTCATGTCGGAATGCTCCTTTCTGCAGCTGCGGCAGAACCGCCGCAAGGCTGCTTACAACCGGTTCAGACGTTTGGAGGCCAGCTGGTAAATCAGGGTGATGGTGCCCACTATCAGAGCGGTGACAAAACCGGCCGCGCTGCCGTAGCCCATCTGCTGCTCCACCAGGTTGCCTTGGCCCGCTATAGGGAAGAACAGCTTGTAAACATAGAGGAACATCACCTCTGTTTTGCCGATGGGGCCGCCCTCCGTAAAGACCATGATGCTTTCATAACCCTTAAGGGCATTAATAATGGCCAGCATAATGACCATCTGCAGCACCGGGCCCAGCATCGGCAGCGTAATGTACCAGAACTGCTGGGGTTTGTTGGCCCCGTCCAATGCCGCGCTTTCGTACACGTCCTCGGGGATATTCTGGAGACCTGCGATAAACAGCAGCATATAGTTGCCCACCGCACCCCAGACGGCTACCAGAATGGTGGTCAGCATGGCCAGATCGGCGCCCAGCCAGTCCACACTCCGGTCCACGATGTTCCATTTCACCAGGTATTGATTCAAGATGCCGTTATACGAGTTGAAAATATTGAAGAATACAACGGCGATAACCGCCGAGCTGATGACTGTTGGCATAAAATACACGGCCCGCAGGAAGTGACGCCCTCTGAGGCCGCGGTTCAGCAGAACCGCCAGCACCAAAGACAGGGGCAGGGTGATAATCAGCTTGCCGCCTGCATACACGAAGGTGTTGACGACGGAGTCCCAGAACTGGCCGTCCTGGAACAGCTGCCGGAAATTGTCCAGCCCGACGAAGCGCTCCTGGCCGTAGCCCTTGTAATCATAGAACATGTAGCGCATGGCCCAGGCGATGGGGTAGACTCCCAGGGCCAGAGTCAGAAACAAACTCGGTAAAATAAAGCTATAGGAAAAGACGGTTTTACGGATGGAATTCATGATGCTCCTCCTTTCAGGCGGTGAGGATCGGGTCCCGGGCATAAAAGAGGCGGGCGAGACAGCAGATGCAATCTGTGCCTTCCCGCCTTTCGTTCACCGCCGGGTCATTATTTGGCGTACTTGCCGCCCAGCTTCGCCGGATCGAAATCCGGAATGGTCTTCGCCTTGATTTCGCCGGATGCAACGGCTTTGTCCAATGCGTCATTATAGCGTTTGTTCAGGTCGTCAACGATCTTGTTCAGGTCGCCGCCCTCCAGCATGTACTTGAAGAAGGCGTCGTAATACTTGATGCCCTGCACATTGACAGTCGGGGAGATGGGCCATACGCCGTCTGCCTTGTTGGGCAGGAAGCCTTCGATGCCGCCGATATCCGGTGCTTTGGCCTTGGCCGCCACTTCGGGAACCATGGAGATGCCGAAGCCCTTTTCATGATACGTCTGCAGAACCTCGTTTTGGTACATGTAGCTCAGGAATTTCCAGGCTTCGTCCTTATGCTTGGAATCCTTGCTGATGGCCAGCCATTGGCCGCCCAGGAAGCCGGAGGCGCCCTTCACTTCACCGGTAATCGTCGGTGCCGGAGCGGCTGCCCAGCGGATCTTCGCCGGGAACTGGTTCTTGTATACACCGGGTTCGGAGGAGAAGGACATGTACATGCCGATTTTACCTTCGGCGAATTGGGCGCGCAGCGGGTCGATGTCCAGGGATTCCACACCTGGCAGCATGCTGCCGTCATCCTTCATTTGCTTGAAGGAGTTGATGATTTCCTTCCAGCCATTAAAGTCGAAGCGGCCGGTTTTGAAGTCGTAGCCGAAGCCGCCGTAGCCGCTGAGCTCCGCGATCAGCCGGGCGGAACGGCCCAGAGCGCTGTTGGGGCTCTTCAGGTTGAAGGCGATGCCGTAGGCGCCGCTGGCCTTGCCTACTGCGGTGATTTTCTTGGCGTCCTCCACCATTTCCTTCAGGGTAGTGGGCGGATTCTTGATGCCTGCTTTTTCGAACAGATCCAGATTGTAGACCAGCCGCATGGTGGTGCCGTAGTTGGGCAGGCTGTACATTTTGCCGTCGAAGGTGTTCAGCTCGTCCATAGCCGGGAACTTGCTCTTCAGCTCAGGGGTGAGGTACCCGTCTAGGGGAGCCATGTAGCCTTTCTTGTAATGCATCTGGATGGTATTTTCCTTCGTCCGGAAAATATCCGGAGCCTGGGCAGAGGTAAAGGCCAGATCCAGCGCCTGGTCGAAATCCTCGGAGCGGACCACCATTTCCACTTCGATATTGTCCTTGTTGGTGGTGTTGAATTTCTGGATGACTTCCTTGATATAGTCCGTATCATGACGGTCGCCGGTCCAATACGTCAGCTTGACCTTTTCGCCGGTTGGGGCCTTGGTGGCGCCTGCTCCGGCGGAGGGTGCCGCGGATGCTCCCGTGCTCCCGCTGCTGTTGTCGCTTCCGCCGCCGCATGCGGTAAGTCCTGCAGCCAAGACCACGCTCATCGCCGTGAATGCCGCTTTTTTCATCATGCTTGGTGTGCCTCCCTTATAAAATCGGTAATTTTCTCTCGTGCACCTTGATTATAAAAGAAGCGCCGTTCAAGCATAATGAGGCAAACTCCACATGAAGGGCAGGTTTGGCTACAGGTTGGCGTCGCGGAACTCGGAGGGGGTGTGGCCGGTGTATTTTTTGAACACCTCGCTGAAGTAACGGCGGTGCTCATATCCCAGCTCCCGGGCAATTTCCTGTACCTGGTGGTCGGAGAGCAGCATGGCCTTGGCCTTTTCCATTTTCTCCTGGATGACAAAATGCTGGAAGGACATGCCCGATTCCTTCTTGAACAAGTTGGAGAAGTAGCCGGGGCTGAAATTAAACTGCCGGGCGCAATGCTCCAGGCTCAAATCCAGCTGCAGATGGGAGCGGATATAGGCCATCGCCTCCAGAATAATCCGCCGGGATTCCAGCCGCCGGCTGCCCTCCACCCGCTCGCAGCCCTCTCTGGTAAACTCCAGCAGAAGCTCACGGAGGCGTTGGAAGGACACGGGGCCCGCGCTTTTGATGACGGCCAGCCGTGTTTCGAAGGTGGTGAGCTGGTCCTGGGGGAACAGCTCCAGAAGCACCCGGTAAAGCTTGGAGGCCAGCTCGCAGCAGAGGGTTTCCACATATTCCGGGGCAGGCAGAACCCCCAGCTCCCCGGTCAGACTGTCCAGCGTTCCCTCCAAAAGCGGGATACACTTGTCCTTGTTGCCGGAGCGCAGGGCGAAGAGAAGCTCCTGCTCCCTGGAGAAGAAGGCTTCCGGCACAGGCTCCCGCTCCAGGGTCAGCGCCCCGAAGCCAAGCGCACCGTTGCCCCCTGTATAGAAGTGATAGGACAAGGCCTTCAGCGCCTGGTTGTAGGAGCGGGGCAGCTCATCCACTCCCGCCGCGTAGAGGCCGGTTCCGATGGAAATGGTGAATTTGGTATACGTGGCGATGTTCTCGCAGCAGGCCTCCGCCACAGCAAGGGCTTCGGCATCGTCGCGGCAGTTGATGACCACCACGTAGCGGTTCATGGATTCCCGGAAGATGATGCCTTTGGTGAACCGGGCCACGGTTTCCTCCAGAATATTCTGCAGGGAGAAACGGACCAGCTCCATCTCCTGGACGGGCATGTCCCGGTATTTCTCAGACAGATGGTCAATTTCCGCAATCAGCACGGCAAAATCCCGCGGCACAAGCTCCAGCTGGAGGAATTCCCAACGGGCCGCCGCCCGGGGAATATCGGTGGAATGATGCATCAGCAAATGAAAATACTCCTGCCGGAGCACAGGCAGGCTGTCCCGCATCTTCTGCTCCATCGCCTGCACATGGGCCTGCTCCTGCATTTCCTCCAGCCGGGCGTCCCGGGCCTTCAGCACAATGTCGGCAATCTCCTTGACGGAGAAGGGTTTCTTCACAAAGTCGAAGGCACCCAGCCGGATGGCTTGCTGGGCGTAAGCAAAATCCGTATAGGCGCTGAGGATGATCACCTTGCAGTGGGGCAAAGCCTCAAGAATCCGGCGGGTCATCTCCAACCCGTCCATACGCGGCATACGGATATCGGATAGCACAATATCCGGCTTCTCCCGCAGCACCAGCTCCAGCCCCTCATCTCCGTCCAGCGCGCTGCCCGCCGTTTCGATGCCATGCTCCTCCCAGGGGATGCGGGTCGTGATCATATCGGCCACACTTTTGATGTCGTCAATTACACACAGCTTCAGGCGTTTACCGCTCATCCTTATGCTCCTCCTCTACTATGGGCAGCCAAATCTCAACGGAAGTTCCTTCCCCGGGGCGGCTTGTCATAGCCATGCCGGCTTCGTTGCCGAAGTACAGCTGCAGACGGTGAGTAATATTAGGCAAGGCATAGCCGTGACGGGAACGGGGACGGTTTTCCACGGAGGGAGAATCTGATGCCTTGGCAGACGGTATACCCTCGCCGTTATCCTCCACCGTAAGCCGCAGGATGCCATCGCCGGACTTGACGGTTACGCGGATTTCCCCGCCGCTCCGCCGGTTGCGGAAGCCGTGAAGGATGCTGTTCTCCACTAACGGCTGCAGGATAATCTTCGGTACCAGGCATTGGAGCAGCTGCTCCTCCTCCACCTCCGTCTCATAGATAAACAAATTCTCGTAGCTGATCTGCTGGATGGCCACATACTGCTCCGCATGGCGCAGCTCATCCTGGAGCGGAATCAGCTCCTTGCCGGCGTTCAGGCTCAGCTGGAACATCTCCGACAAGGCCAGAATCATGGCGCTGGCATCCTCATTTTCGCCAAGCACCGATTTGCAGTAGATGGTATTCAGCGTGTTATAGAAAAAATGCGGGTTCATCTGGGCGGTCAACGCCTTCATCTCGGACCTGCGCTTCTCGGTTTCACCCTTCCTCACATCCTCAATCAGCCGGGTAATCTCATCCAGCATCCGGTTGAAGCGGGAGCCCACCTGGGCCACCTCGTCCTGGAATTTGCTTTCGAAGCGGACGGACAGATCATTATCCTCCACCCGGCGCATCAG
>JAEWAA010000112.1 GCA_023391955.1 Bacillota bacterium
CCTGGGGGCGGAAACCCCGGAGGGTTTCCGGACCGCCCAGGAGCTGGGCTTCGGCGGCAACCGGCTGCCCGCCCAGACGGAGCTGGCAGCGAAGCTCCAGGCCATGCTGGCGGAGCGCTTTCCCGGCCGCAGAGCACTAACGGGACCGGTGCTGACCGTGTCCACGGCCACCGGCACAGCCGCTACCGCAGCGGCCTGGGAGCTCCGGCATCCCGGCGCTGCCGCCGAAACCATGGAGGGTTACGGCGTGGCTTGCGCCGCAAGCCTGTTCGGGCTCCCCTGTATGGAGGTGCGTGGCATCTCCAACGCGGTAGGACCCCGTGACCGGGCGGCATGGCGCATCGGGGAGGCCTTGCAGGCGCTGGAGGAGGCTTTCTGTGCCTTCCGGGAGCTGTTGGACCGGCTGGGGCCGGACGCCGCAGAACTTACATACAACCAGGAGGTGCAGCAATGATGAATATTGCCTTTTCACCCTGTCCCAACGATACCTTTGTATTTCACGCGTGGGCCCATGGATTGGTGCCGGGAGCGCCGGAGCTTCAGGTGACCTACGCCGACATTGATATAACCAACGGGCTGGCCGCCAGAGGCGAAGGCCCCGAGGTGTTGAAGATCTCCTATGCAGCCCTGCCGTGGGTGCTGGACCGCTACCATCTCCTGCCCTGCGGCGGAGCCTTGGGACGCGGCTGCGGCCCGCTGGTGCTGACGGCTGACCCGGCTTCGGCAGAGCAGGGCCCGTCCGTTTTGTCCGGCAAACGGGTAGCCGTTCCCAGCGAACGCTCCACTGCCTATCTGCTGTTCCGCCTTTGGGCAGCCAAGAAGGTGCCGGGAGGCATCGGTGAGGTGGTGGTGATGCCGTTTCACCAGATTATGCCTGCCGTGCAGAAGGGAGAAATTGACGCCGGGCTGGTTATCCATGAAGCCCGCTTCACCTACCCCAACTACGGGCTGACGCTGCTGGCGGACATGGGGGCCTGGTGGGAGGAAGACACCGGCTTGCCTATACCCTTAGGGGCGATAATCGCCCGCAAGGATCTGAACCCGGCGCAGGTGGCCGGATGGGTCCGCGCTTCGGTGGAATATGCATGGGCTAACCCGCAGGCCTCCCGCTCCTATGTGCTGGAGCATGCCCAGGAGATGTCGCCCCAGGTGGCGGATGCCCATATCAACTTGTACGTGAATGAATTTACCCGAGATTTGGGAGAACAGGGTTATGGGGCAGTCCGAGCCTTGCTGACAAGGGCTGCAGAGGAAGGACTTGTTCCTGCCGTAAAACCCGGAATGCTGGAAACCCCCGGTTTTTCTTAAGGGGCGGATTCATGTATAATAAATGAAGACAGATTAAGCCCCGAGGGTGTGCCCTTTTTCCGAGCGGCTGGTGAACAGGAGCAGAGGCAATGGATTATTTCAGGAATGTTTTTTCGAATCCCACAGTAAAGCGCTTTTCCATTCTGGGACTGATCTGCATTCTCTTGTACTTTATGAGGGATATGCTGAATCTGGTGCTGCTGGTGTTTTTGTTCACCTTTATTATGAACAGCCTTCAGTCCCACATTACCGCATGGCTGAACCGGTTTTTCAAGGTGCCTTATCATGTGGTGGTGATTCTGCTCTATCTGGGGGTTGTAGGTCTGGTGACCCTGGGGATCGTCATGTATTCCCCCAAGATCGTATCCCAGATCAGACAGCTGTCCGATTACCTGATCAAGATCGCAGGCAATCCGCCGGGCAACACGCAAATATCCCAGTATATTGCCGATGCCTTGAAGCAAATGAACTTTCAGTCCTATCTCCAGCATGGGTTTGACTACATCCTGATCATCAGCAACTGGGGCACAACCTTTTTGATGGCCCTGATCCTAAGCCTGTTCTTCATTCTGGAGAAGAACCGGATTGTGAAATTCACCAATAAGCTGCGCGTCAGCAAAATTGCGTGGCTTTATCAGGAAATGGAGTATTTCGGCCGCAAATTCGTACGTTCCTTCGGCAAGGTGATTGAGGCGCAATTTATGATTGCTCTGTTTAATACGGTGTTCACCGTCATCGGCTTGTCGCTGCTGGGATTCCCGTACCTGTTTGCATTGGGGATTCTGGTGTTTGTGCTGAGTCTGATCCCGGTGGCGGGGGTTATGATTTCGCTGATTCCGCTGGGAATTATCGGATATACCCTGAACGGAATTCTGATGGTGGTGTATGTCGTTATCATGATAACCGTTCTGCATTTCATCGAAGGGTATTTCCTGAACCCCAAGCTGATGTCCTCCAAAACCAACCTGCCCGTGTTCTATACCTTCGTGATCCTGTTGTTCTCAGAGCATTATCTGGGTGTCTGGGGCTTCATTATCGGCATTCCCATCTTCATCTTCATTCTGGATATTCTTGATGTGCCGGTTCTGGATGAACCCAAGGCCTGACCGTCCGCTCCCAAATAAAAACCGCTTCCCGGCATTGCTGCCGCGGAGCGGTTTTTTGGTTGTTTTATTCTCCCAACGCATGGTCGCTTACAGCAGGCTGGCCGGACCACATTCGGGCGGAGGTCCATTCCCTCGGCTCACCCGACCAGAACTCGTCTCCTGCGGGAAGTCCCAGGGGCAGGAATACGGCCGAACACAGGTACAGGCTGCCTGTTGAAATATACCCTTCAGCCACATCCGGCTGGCTTCCGGTAAAGCCGATGCGCAGCCAGCCGCCTTCATCGAAGGTTCCCGGCACAGCCAACGTCCGCCGGATTACGGCCGTGAGAGCGCAGCGGACCTGAGCGGGATACACTCCGGCAGGAAGGGTATGCTGCAGTGTCATCTGGGAGAGATGCTGCATGGCGCCGAAGCGGTAAGCCAAGGAGCGGCCGATAGGCGGGAAGGTGCCGTCCGGTGCAATGAAGCGCTCCAGAATTTCGCCGTAGCGTACAGCCCGCCGTTGAATAGCCGGTGCCATTGCCGCCCATTCGTTGGAGGCGCTGCCGACGGAGCGGATGATATCCACCAGCATGGGCTGGATTACGAAGCTGTTATAGTAGTCCCAATGGAATTCCGGTCCGTCCCCGTAGGCCCCGTCCCCGGCATACCACTGCTCATGCTGCCGCAGGGCATAATCGATGCGCATCGGGTCCCAGTCCTCCTCACCCATATGCCGCAGCGCCGTTTCGATCATGGCCGAAAACAGCAGCCAATTGCAGAAGAACGGCTTCCGGGTACGGGTTTGCTTCAGCGCCGCCGCCACATTTTGCCGGACACGGAGCTCCAGCTTGTCCCACAGCTCGCCGGGAGCCCGGAGGATGGCATGGGCCAGGAAGGCCGCATCCACAATGGGCTGGTATTCGTAGCTGAAGTTCAGATAATCCGGCGATTCCGGGTCCGTAGCGGCGTCGAGGCCCTGCCGGGCCAACCCGGCAAACCTCCTGCGCAGCTGCTCCTCCTCCGGGTCTTCCGCAGGCGTCTCCAGCCAGGGGGCGAGTCCGGTCATGGTGCGTGCGAAGGCTTCCAGATGGGAAAAGTGAGCCCGGTCGCTTTCACGTCCGGCTGCGCATTCCACGGGCATGGCCGCCTTCAGCTCCCTGCGGGCCAGATGCTCCAACACGGGCCGGGCGATGGCCGTTAGTGAGTCCACCCAATATTTGCGGTCTTTAAGGCCTGGTAACATTCCTTTTTCCTCCCTCATTAAGAACCCAAAGTATGGTTTCCTTCAGTCTAGGAGTCATAGCGGGACGAGTCAAGGAAAACGTTTTCTCGCACCGCCTAACGGCTGTACTCAGCCGATAAGAATATTATCCTCGGGGTATCCGATTTTGGTGACCCGTTTCTTTTGGGATAGAGCGTAAGCCAATGTTAAGGGGCCTAACCTTCCGGCGAACATGGTAATGGTGACGATCACCTTGCCGGCTGGAGAAAGGTCCGGTGTCAGCCCCATGGACATGCCGGTGGTGCTGAAGGCAGAGACGGCTTCAAATAGAATGGAAAGAAACTGCTCATGCATCAAATCCTCGGTAATGGTCAATGCCATGGTGACGATCAATACCCCGGCAATGGCGCTCATGGTAACGGCCAAGGCGCGCATCACTGTCTCCTGATTAATCTTCCGTCCGAAGGCGTGGATTTGGCCGCCTCCCCGGAAGGTATTGAAGGTAGCCAGCACCAGCACAATGAAGGTGTTGATTTTGATGCCGCCCCCTGTACCGCCGGATGCGGCCCCGATAAACATCAGAATGATCATCAGAAACTGGGTGGCGGATAACATGCTCCCGATTTCGATGGAGTTGAAGCCGGCGCTTCGTGGTGCGGACCCTTGGAAAAAAGCGGCCAGCAGCCGTTCCGACCAGGTCAGGCTGCCGAAGGTGGACGGATTCCAGCTCTCCAGCAGGAATACCAGCAGGAAACCAAGGAAGGTAAGGACCGCCGAACCCACCAGCACCACCTTGGAATGCAGGGACAGCTTCCGCCAGGACCGTTTGCGCAGCACCTCCACCACGACAATAAAGCCCAATCCCCCAATCAGAAACAACACGGTGATAGTCAGGTTCACCACCGGATCGCCGATATGCCGGGAGAGGCTGTCGTGCCACAGGGAAAAGCCCGCATTGTTAAAGGCGGATATGGCATGAAAGATGCCGTAATAGGAAGCCCGGGCCCAGCCCATTTCTCCCTGCCACCGCAGGGTCAAAATAATCGCCGCCACCGTTTCCAGGACAAAGGAAATGGCCACCATATGCAAGGACAGGCGGACAAGTCCCTGCACAGAAGTGGATTGGGTGGTCTGCTGCAGGATCAGCCGCTGCTTCAGCCCGATTTTGCGCCCCAGGATTATGGCTACCATGACACCCATGGTCATAAAACCAAGGCCCCCGATCTGAATCAGGAGCATGATAACAATCTCCCCCAGATGGGAAAAAGAGCCGCCGGTATCGAT
>JAEWAA010000117.1 GCA_023391955.1 Bacillota bacterium
GCCAAGGCCTGGGAAGGCGCCAGCTTATCCGGATTCCGGAGAATCAGGTCCGTATACTGGGGATACTCCCCCATCATGGTATAGCTGACCCCCTCCATGCCGAAATTGAAGAACATATGGCCTTCCGGGCTGTAGCCGTAGTCCAGCATGCGGACGGCCTTCACCACCTGGTCGCTTTTGGCGGAAATAGCCACACCTCCCGAGCTTACATAATGGCTCCGCTGACCGTAAAAGGGGCGCTGCCCTTTCCGCAGCACCGGATAAGGAGCTCCTGCCAGCTTTGCCCCCGGATCAGCTGCCGTAAGCAAGGGCTGCCAGGTGCCGATGCCCGCCCCGGCATTCCAGATGGTAGCGCCGCTGCGTCCCGACAGAATGCTGGCGTCCAGGGACCGGGTATCCACCGCGGCAATGTTCCGGTCGATGAGCCCTTCCTTGTACCACTGCCGGAAGGTAGCGATAAACGCTCTATACCCCGGCTCCAGCGGCCCGTATTTCACCCTGCCGTCCAATAGGTAAAAGCCCTTTATAACACCGAACGCCCCGGAAAATGCGCCGTTTTCCATAGCCTGCAGCGCATTGGGTACCCCGAGGAAGCTTAAGGGGGCCTCCGCCCCTTTTTTCTCCTTAAAGGCCTTCAGAACCGTATACCACTCCTCTATGGTCTCCGGCACACCCAGTCCCAGATCATCCAGCCAATCCCTGCGGATGATAGGACCCTGAAAGGTCCGGAGCCGGTCGCTATCCCGGATAAACGGAAACAGATAATAGCTGCCCTCAGCGGTTTTGACCTGTTTGTCCACCTCGGGGTGCTCCTGCAGATACCGCTTGAGATTAGGGGCATACCGGTCGATAACATCGTTCAGCTTGCGGATAAAGCCGTCGTTGATGGCCTTCTGCGGTCCCCCTGGGAAACGCTCCCATTCATATTCAATCATATCCGGCACCTCCCCGGAGGCCAGAAGCACGTTCAAGGCCTCCTTGGCCCGGTTGGCCGGGGGCTGGATGAACTTCAGCCGGACGCCGGTCCGCTTTTGCCACTCCTGAAAAAACGGCACCTCCATAAACGTCGGCCTGACGCTGCCCGCATTGCCATTTAGCTCCGCCCAATAGGTCAGCTCCCGCCCGGGCAGCTGGGCACCGCCTGCTTCCTCTTCCGGCTCCACAGTCAGGGAAGAGTCCTGCCGCTGCCCCCGTTCCCCTGCGAAGCAGCCGCTTAGAGCCAGCAAAGCTGACAATAGAATAAGAATGCTGTTTCCCATCCGATGCTTCATACGTTTGCCCTCCCTGTTGTCCGCATCTGTGACGCTATACCAAACCTCTCCCGTTTAATTCCCTGTATTTGCCCGGCGTGATGCCTTCGTATTTCTTGAACACGCGGATAAAAGAAGCCGCATCCAGATAGCCCACCCGGCAGGGGATATCCGCCACCGCAGCATCTGGCTCTCCAATGAGAATGGCCTTGGCCGCCCCGATCCGCACACTGTGGATAAAGTCAAGAAGCCCCTCGCCTGTCTGTTCCTTGAAGAGTTTGGACAGGTAGCTGCCCTTCAGCCCGAAGCTTTCGCCGATGGCATTCACATTCAGATTGGGGTCGGCATAGCTGCTCCGGATGTGGGCGGAGACCCGGTCCACCAGCTCCCGCAGCATTTCCTGGCGCTCCCGTGACTGGTGGGCCTCCTTTTTGGCCGCGGCATACAAACAAACCTGCTCCAGAAGCGCCAACAGCTCCCGGCGCATTTCAGAGACGGTGTCACAGGCCATCAGCTTCTCCATCCAATCGGGATTATCCGCGGGCATGCCGCCGTCCTTGTCTCCGATCTCATGGATGGCCTTCACCATGGTGCCGGCCAGATCAAACATGAGGCAGCGCGCCAGGGTCACCGATACATGGGGACGCTGCAGGTTCCGGTCCAGGGTTTCATTCATGAGGGCGGCGGCTTGGGCAGCCTGCCCCAGCTTAATGGTATGGATGAGCTGCTGCTCGGCCTGCAGGGAGTAAGAATAGCCGTTTTCGGGAGGGCTGCCCGGTTCCCGCCGGATGTCCCCGTACATAATGATCTCCTGCTTGCCCAGCACCATCTTGTACTCCATGGCGTCCAGTGCCTCCTGATACGCCTCGGCAATGCCGCTTAGGGACGGATGCGCCCCGCTGATGGCAACAGTCAGATCCATCTGGAAGCGCAGCAGGAACTGCTGAGCCTCCGCGGCAATCCGCCGGAGACTGTCCTTCCATTCCTCACTGTCGTGCAAGTCCAGACTGACCAGGCAGACCATCATATCGTCCACCTCGGATACATACCCGGCATGGCCGTGCTGGCCTACCAGCTCCTCCACCACATTGGTGATAATAAACTGAATGAGACGCCTGCGCTCCATTTCATTCACGCCCGGCAGCTTGGCGGAGAGGCTGTCGCCGTTCTCCACCACAAACAGCATCACGGCAAATTCATCGGAGATCAGCCGGATCTGGAAGGTTTTGAAGGCTTCCTCATAAGGCACCAGAATATCCGGCTTGCCCTTCAGAAGCCGGGTCAGCATATTGGTCCGCAGGATGTGGTGATGGGCCTGCATCTCCACAGCCAGCCGCTCCTTCTCACTGCGCGTCTGCCAGATGGCCTGCTGGATAAAATGCAGCTCATTGCCCTCCCGCTCTCCCCCCGCCGTCCCCTTTTCTGTAAGGGACCGGACCATAGCCTGGATGGGCGAATAGTTCCGCCTCAGGAAAAACCAGGTGAGCAGGACACCGCCGATGGCGCTGATGCTGATGCTGATATAGGTGAACCGGCGGACGTACTCCGCTTTTTTCCAATAGAGATTGCCGGGTATGATTAAAGCATATTTCAAATCGGATACGGCCGAACGGATGAACATCAGCTCCTGATCTCCCAGCCGCGTGGGCTCCGTCAGCTCCTCCTTCTCCTTCAGCAGCTTCAGAATGGCGTCCTGATCACCGGACAGCGGCAGATTGGACAGCAGCACCCGATTGTCCTGGTCCAGCACCAGCACCTGGCCCCCGCTGAAGCCGGAGATGCCCTCAATAGCCTGCTGAAAGCGGCTGGCATCGGCCATCACCACCACCGTGCCCGCCTCCCGCCCGCTGAGATCCTTGGCCAGATGAGTCATATACGCCACAGCGCTGCGGGAGCTGGAGGAATCGGTGCGGGGCAGCAGGAAAAAACGGTTGCCCGGCGTATACCGCAAGAGCTCCTTCCATCCGTCATATGTCAGCGCACCGCCTTCATGTATGGTCTGAAAGGCGGTTTTCATATCCCGAATATTCCCGGGACGGACCACTGCCTCCTCCTTGGACCAGGTGACGTAGAACTCGTCCACCGACGCATAGGAGGTTTGGTACAGCTGCATCTCCTTGGATAAAAGATAGGCGGTATACTGGGCGTCATTGGAATAGCTGCTGGAATACATCAGGGTTTGCAGCTTGGAATTCCAGGTGATTTCCATATTCAGGCGTTTCATCAGGTCGATCTGGTTGTCCACGGTGTACCGGACCTGTTTGAGCAGATAATCGTTGGCCCGGTGGATTTCACTGGTGAGGGTGTCCCCGGACTGACGGTAAATGATAAGGCTTACAATAATGGGGATAAACAATACTGTGCTGTAGGAAACCAGCCAGGTGACGATGATGCTTTTCCTTTTTTGCCAACGCTGCCGGATGTTCATTGTTTTCTCCTCACAACCCCACAGTAAAGAAAAACGAAGATGACTGGTTCCATTATACTTCCCCCACCCGGCTATGTGATGTTGAAATTGGCAAATCCGGTTGGCAAAAGCTCCAAACCGCCCTTTTTGCAAGGCAAAAAGCCCGAATGGAGTCCATTCAGGCTGCAACACAGGTTGCTTGCTTCGTACACGGCGGAGCTCCTTTATTTCAAGGAGCCTACCATCACCCCTTTGACAAAATACCGCTGCACAAACGGATAAATACACAGCACGGGAAGAGTCGCCACCACAATCGTGGCGTATTTGATGGTTTCCCCGATCTGGTGCCGGTCGGCGGCGCTGGCTCCCGTGGACATGCTGTCCGTGGAGTTGGAGATGAGAATTTCCCGGAGCACCAGCTGGAGGGGGAACAGCTCCCGGCTTTTGATGAAGACGGAGGCATAGAACCAGCCGTTCCATTTGTCCACGGCATAATACAGGACCATTACCGCGATCACCGGCATGGACAGGGGCAGAATGATCCGGAACAGAATGGTGAAGTGGTTGGCCCCGTCAATTTTGGCTGACTCCTCCAGCCCGTCCGGGATGCCCATAAAAGCCGTCCGCATAATGATCAGGTTGAAGGTGCTCATGGAGAAAGGGATTATCGTGGCCCACAGGGAATCCAGCAGGCCCACATTTTTGACAATCAGGTACATGGGGACCAGTCCCCCGTGGAAAAACATGGTGAAAACGATCATGAACATAAACACCTTGTTCCACATCACATTTTTGCGGGAGAGCACATAAGCCCCCAGGGAGGTCATCAACAGGTTCAGTGTCACCCCGAACACCACGATAAACAGGGTATTGCGGTACCCGGCCAGAATCCCCGGATTGTCCATTACGCTGCGGTAAGCCTCGAGACTGAAGCCCAGAGGTCTCCAGAGAATGCCCTTAAAGGCAATCAGCGCCCCCGCATCGCTGACGGATGCGAAGATCACATATAACAACGGGTACAGGGTCACAATCACCAGGCCAATCAGAATGCCGTAAATGACCACATCAAACAATTTGTCCAACACACCGGATTCCTGCTTCATCGTCCGTCCTCCTCACCATAAGCTGCTGTCGTTCAATCTGCGGCTGACATAGTTGGCGGTCACCAAAAGAATCAGGTTGATGACCGAATTGAACAGGCCCACCGCCGAGCTGTAGCTCCAGCCGAACTCCAGCAAACCCTTGCGGTACACGAAGGAGGAGATCACATCCGCCGTATCGTAGGTGATGGGGTTGTAGAGCAGAATGATTTTTTCGAAGCCTACATTGAGCAGATTGCCCATCCGCAGGATCATCATAATGGCGATGGTGGGCATGATGCCGGGCAGGGTGATATGCATCATCTGCTTGAACCGGCTGGCCCCGTCCATACGGGCCGCTTCATACTGCTCCTGGTCAATGCCCATCAGGGCGGCGATGTAGATAATGGACTCCCAGCCGATCCGCTGCCAGATTTCGGAGAGGATGTAGATGGAGCGGAACAGCTCCGGCCGCTGGAGCATGGCCTGGCCGTCATAGCCCATCCAGACGAAGATCCGGTTAATGATGCCGTCGGCGTTGGTAAAATCGGTAATGATGCCGCAGATGACCACCAGCGAGATGAAATAGGGCATGTAGGTGATGGTTTGGGCCACCCGTTTGAAGGTTTTGTGGCGGACCTCGTTAATCAGCAAAGCCAGGATAATCGGGGTGGGGAACTCAAAAATCAGTGAATACAGGCTGATGGTAATGGTGTTTTTGAGAATCCGCCAAAAGTAATAGCTGTTGAAAAAGTCGGCAAAATGCCGGAAGCCCACCCAGTCGCTGCCCATAATCCCCTTCATGGGGGAATAATCCTTGAAGGCGATGAGCGCCCCGTACATGGGGGCATAATGGAAGACCAGGTAATAGACGACCACGGGGATCATCATGATGTACAGGTATTTGTTCAGGGCAAAATCACGGGCCAGCCGGGCCGCCCGGTTGGGCGACCGGGCGGCGGGTTTATCCGTAGAAAGCTCCGCAGTATGGGCCATGCCTCTCACTCCTTCTTTTTGGAGTCTAACAAATTCCCATATGAATCCATGACTTACCGGGAAAGGGTGGCTTGGATGCTCAAACAGATTTTGTCGGCCTTGATTGTATCGGATTGTTTAAGGGTTCAAGGCCGCCAAAAAAACTCGCCCAAGCCACTCCTTTCCCTCCCAGTCATTCCGTATGGGAATTTGTCAGACTCCTACCGTTTGTTGTAGCGGTCGTACGCGGCCTGCTGGATAGCGATGGCGCGGTCCAGCTTCAGGGACTTCATTTTGTCCACATACTTGGTGAACTCCTCCAGCGGCGCGGAGCCCAGGACGATCTTTAGGGTCATTTCGTCCACGAGGGTATCGATGTCATTCATGATGGTGGCGTATTCAGTGCTTTCCTCCGGCGTCGGGGTCAGGGAAGGCAGGTTATGCTTGTCGCCGTTGGTTTTCTTCCAGACCTCCACCGCATCCCGCTGGGTTTGCAGGGCGAAGAATTGCTCCACGTACCGTTTGTCCTGGATAAACGGACCGTTGTAGCTGCCCCGGGCATACAGAGAGATAGCTTGGGCCGGTGCCAGCTTGTCGGGATTTTTCAGGAGGAGATCGGTGTATTTGGGATAGCCGTTTTCCATGTTGTAGCTGACACCCTCCGTGCCGAAGTTGAAGAACAGACGGCCTTCCTCGCTGTAGCCGTAGTCCAGGAGCTTGGTGGCCAGCACAGGATCCTTGGCTGCCGTGGTGATGGCGACGGTGCCTTCGGAGGAAAAGGCCTTTTGCTTCTGGCCGAATTCGGGGAAATCCCCCTTCTTCAGCACCGGATACGGTGCAGCCACCAGCACAGCCTTGGGGTCCTTGGCCTGGATCAAAGGCTGCCACTTGCCGATGCCGCCTCCGGCATTGCCGACGGTTGCCCCTGCGGCTCCCGACGCCATGTTGCTGTCCAGCGCCTTGGAATCGGAGGTGGCGGCGTTTTTGTCGATCAGGCCGTCCTTGTACCATTTGTTCATTTGGGCGAGAT
>JAEWAA010000143.1 GCA_023391955.1 Bacillota bacterium
GTATAGAAGGAGGGAGTCTGCGGCAAGGTTCCCTCTTGGAACATGAGCTGAAGGTTCCGGTCAAAGTCAGGCGGAAGAAAAAACTGGTGGGCAACCGAATGGTCCCAACGGCGGTTCGTGCCGAGAAAGACCAGCAGGCAGCTGCTGGAGGGGGTAAACCGGCGCTGCTTCAGCTTCTCCCCATAACCGGTCACCATCCCGGCCAGATGGGGCAGATCCCCGTTATAAATGACCTTATCATAGGGTAAAAAGCCGTCTTGAGTCTCCAATCCTTTCACAGCGCCCTGTTCCACCACGATGCGCGTAACGTTGCTGCTTAGTCTCAGCTCTACACCGGCTGCCGCCATAGCATCCCGGAGAACCGGAAGCAGGGAGGCATAACCGCCTTTGACATACCAGACCCCGAAACGCTGCTCTGCGTACGGAATGAAGGAATACAGCGCCGGTGTCCGCCGCGGGGCTCCTCCAATATACAGAGTTTGAAGGGAATAGGCATCTGCCAAACGGGGGTCTTGGAAATAAGCCGCAGCCCTGGCCCGGACGCTCCGGTATGCCCTCATTTTAAGCAAGAGCCGTATATTGGCTGTGGTAACCGCCTGGCGGGTAGAGAGGAACGGACGGTCCAGGAAGGCCCGTTTGCCAAGCGGGAAGGATTCATCATGCTCACGCATGTACCGGAGATAACCGTCGGTATCGGCAGGAAACAGCCGTTTGAGCTCAGCCAGCTGCCTGTCTTCATTGTGCCACTTCTCGAATACGGCCCCGTCGGGATAATGGATCTTGTACATAGGATCGCATGGCTGGAGGCTGATGCGGCTTGTATCGACTCCTGCTTCGCGGAGGAGCTCCAGCAGCATGTCAGGCAGCAGCACAATGGTCGGGCCTTGATCAATGCGGAAGCGGCCCAGCTCCTCGAAGCAAAGACGTCCGCCCAAACGGTCCGACTTCTCATGCAGGGTAACCCGGTAGCCGCTCTTGGCAAGCAGCAGGGCAGCGGTGATTCCGCCGATTCCGCCGCCTGCCACGGCAATATTCAACGTTCTTGCGCCGCCCATGAGGCTGCTCCTTTCCCGACGCTCCTGCCGAAGCCTGTAAAATGGGGTTTGCTGCGGGCTTTCATCAGCATCGCACAGCTGATCTTCGCCGACTCCAGAATCGTGGGCAGGCCGCTGCCCGGATGGGTCCCGCCCCCTACCAGCCAGCAATGGTCCACCTCCTGGAACCTATTATGGGGACGCAGGGTCAGCATCTGGTCTAGAGAATGCGCCAGGCTGAAGGTTGCACCGTTATACACATGCATCTGATCCCGCCAATCCCAGGGAGTCACCATGTGCTCCATACGGATGCAGCCCTCTAGCCCTTGCAGCTCGGGCATTGTATGAAGCCGGTCCAGTACCCGCCGGCGGAAGGCGGCCGCCTCATCCTCCCAGTGGATCGAAGCCAGCGTATTGGGGACCGGCACCAGGATCATCATGGCGGAATGGCCCGGTGGGGCAAGGGTCGGGTCCAGCGCACTGGGGTTATGGATATAAATGGACGGCTCTTCGGATAAACGTTTATGTTTGGTGATGTCATCCACATTGCTGCGGTAATCGTCTGCGAACAGGATGGTATGATGGGGAAGCGCCACCTTGCCTTCGACGCCCAGATACAGCATAAATGTGGAGCAGGAATATTTCTTCTCCTTAAGCTTCTGCGGGGAGTATTTCTTCAACACACCGGGTGCAAACAGATTGGCGGCGGCATGGGCGAAATCCGCCCCGATAATCACCTCATCCGCTTCGATCTTCTCTCCATTCTCCAGAAGCACCCCATGGGCACGGCCTCCTTTTACCAATACCTGACTTACGCCTGTACCGGTGTAAAGTGCTCCGCCAAACTCCCGGATCACCTCGCCCATCGCCTCGCAGAGACGGTTGATGCCCCCGATGGGATGCATCAAGCCGTAAGCATGCTCCAGATAGGAGAGGATGGTAAAGGTGCCGGGGCATTCCCAGGGGGACATGCCCAGATATTTGGACTGGAAGCAGAATGCCGTCCGGAGACGCTCGTCGCGAAAGTATTCGGACAACCGCCCGTGAACGGTGGTGGTTGCATCCAGCCTGGGGAGGGCCCGGAGCAGATCGCCGCCCAAATAGTCCAGCCAGCTTCCGAAGGGGCGCTCCAGCAGCGGTGCAACCCGGGAAAACTTCACCCCTTCCTCCTTCATAAATCGCTCATAACCCGCCCCTTCTCCGGGAAAAAGCGAATCGATCCGGCTGTGCATCTCCTGCCGGTCTGTGGTAGCCTCCAGCTTCAGTTCCCCAAACTGGAGACGGTACATCGGGTCCAGCGGGAGAGGGTTGACATAATCGTTAAGCCGGCGTCCGGCAAGTTGGAACAGCTCCTCCCACTTTTGGGGCATCATAAGGAATGTGGCGCCCCGGTCAAAATGGTAAGAGGGCAGGTGGAGCAGGGAGGATCTTCCCCCGATATAGGGCTGTTTTTCGTATATGGAGACGTCATAACCGTTTGCAGAAAGCAGCATGCCCGCAGCCAGTCCTCCGGGTCCTGCTCCTACGATGGCAACCTTTCTCTTCATGAAGCGGATTCTCCTTTACGGATCGGTTGTGTGCATAGACAAGTTATACAAAACTCCGTATAATCTTATACAAATATTACTCAAAACTTATACAAAGCGTCAATAGAACGGATGTTTTTTTAATGTAAATTTTAATATAGGAGCATTGGAGTATGAATGAAGAGACGATAATCGTATGGTTTCGCCAGGAATTGAGAATTCAAGATTATGCGCCGCTTTATTGGGCTGCCCGCAAGGGCCGGGTTTTGCCTGTTTTTATCCTGCCGGCACAGGAGCGCTGGAGGTTAGCGGGTACGGCCTCAGGCTGGTGGCTGCATGAGTCGCTGAAGGAGCTGTCGCAGGCGCTGGATAAGCTGGGTTCGCCTCTGATTCTCCGGCAGGGTGTGCCGGGAAGGGTTCTGGCAGAGCTGGCCGCGGAGTCCGGCGCCAGGGAAATCTATACAAGCCGGAGTTATGAACCGGACAGCCTTCAGCAGAACAAGCAGCTAACTCAGCGGTTGAGAAGCAAACAGCTGGAGGTGGTGTGGTTCCATGATAGGCTGTTGTTCGAGCCTGGAACCATTGTCAACGGGGCCGGTGAGCCATACCGGGTCTTTACCGCGTTTCACCGGAGATT
>JAEWAA010000164.1 GCA_023391955.1 Bacillota bacterium
CGTGTTCCTGCCCATTGCCCTGAGCAATTATCTGTTCTACACCAAAATCACCCAAAGCGTAAAAAAAGAGGAACAGCGGAATCTGGAGCTCTCCCTGGAGCGTCTGGACAACCAGCTGACCCGCACCTTCAAGGAAGCGGGAGCGTTAAGCAACAATATTTATTTCTCCCAAGGCTTCTATGAGGGGCTGGACAGAACATATCTGGACAATCTGGATTACACCATGAATTACAGCAATTATTTTCGTACTCCCTTGATGGGCGTTACCCCGTATTTTCAATACCACTTCACCATTAACTTCTATACCGATAATCCCACCGTGCTGAATGCAGGCAGCGTACTCCGGCTTACCCCGGCAGCAGCCGCAAGCCCGTGGTTCCCTCAAGCCTTTCATGCAGGCAGCCTGGATACCGTATATTTTGGGCAGGAAGTAACCGGAGATGGTGAGCGTTCCTTCAGCATCATCCGCAGGATGGACTACTACACCTCTTATTCCCAGTATCAAAAAATCCTGAAAATCGATATCAAATATAATGTTTTGCAGGAAATCTTCCGCAGTGAAGGCTCCTTGGGCGAATTTTTCCTGGTGGACAGTCAAAACCGGGTGATTTATACCGGCTCGGCAGACCAGCAATACCTGGCCCCCTTCAATCCGGACTCCATTCCAAAGCATCAATTTACCATGAACAGAACGCTCCATTCGCTGGAAGCCATGCAGGACTACAAAATCATTGGCGTATACGAGGAATCCGTCTTCTACAAGGCACTTGAACAGCCGAAAAAATTCGTCTTGATCATGGCCATGGCCAATCTGCTATTTGCCACCGTATTGATTCTTCTCATCTCCAGATCCCTGTATTTCCGGACGCGGTTGCTCTCCCGCCACATGGATAAGGTGGAAAGCCAGCATTTTGCCTTAATCGAATATCCCCGCGTAGGAAAGGATGAAATCGGATTATTGTTCCACAGCTTCAACCGGATGATCCGGAAGATCAAGCAGCTGATCAACGACGTATATGAGGCAGAGCTCCGGCAGAAAGACTTTGAACTGGAAAGCAAACAAGCGGAGCTGACCGCTCTGCAAAGTCAGGTCAACCCCCATTACCTGTTTAACGTACTGGAGACCATCCGGATGAAATCTGTAATCAAAGGTGAGCTGGAAACGGCGGAAATTCTCAGCTACATGTCGAAGACCTACAGACGGTCCTTGACCGGCAACCGGGATTGGGTAACGGTGGGGGAAGAGTTGGAGATGATCAAGGAGTTTCTGGCTATCCAAAAATACCGGTTCGAGGATGAAATCGAATATACTCTGGAAGTGGACCCGAACACGCTGCCCCTCTATATTCCTGTGTTGATTTTTCAACCGTTTGTGGAAAACGCCTTCAAACACGGCATCCAGGGTTTGGATGACCTGGGAGTGGTGTCAATCAGGATTTATGTGGAAGATCATTGGCTGGTGTTCCATATTAAAGACAACGGGATTGGAATGAAACCGGAGAAGGTGGATCAGCTGCTGGAGGATGTCCGGGCCAAGGAGCCTTCTCTGAACCGGATTGGCATGCAAAATGTGTTCCGCCGGATTACCCTGTTCTTTCAGGATCAGTTTGAATTTCATATCCGCAGTAAGGAATCCGAGTTTACGTCCATTGAGCTGAGGATTCCCCGCTGTCTGCGGGACCCGTCCGATGACTTCTATAAACGGTAAAGGAGCTGCTGCAAAATATGCTCAAGGTGCTTATCGCTGACGATGAACCTGTGATCCGGGCGGGGTTGGCCCAGCTTATCGATTGGGAGCAATACGGCTTTACCATTGCGGCCAAGGCCAAAAACGGCGAACAAGCGCTGCGCTTCATTCAAGACGATAAACCGGATCTGATCATCACCGACATCCGGATGCCAAAAATGGATGGTCTGCAATTAATTAAAACCCTGCGCGAAGACAGGCAGCTTCAAACACCGGTGATTATCTTGACCGGCTTTCATGAATTCGATTATGCCCGGCAGGCAATCCGGTTCGAGGTCAAGGATTATTTGCTTAAGCCGGTGGATAAAGCCGAACTGATTGCCACTCTGGAGCGAATCCGGACCAGTCTGGTTTCAGAACGTACATTATCGGTGCAGCATGCATATGGTAATTTAATCCAATTATTGCTGCAAGGTACGGTCCCTCATGAAAGAAAGGTGGATATGTGCCTGAAATTGGAGATCCGTTATCCGGCTTTGCTTCTGGTCATCACACTTCACAGTCACCCCCACCTCTCCTCCGACCAAATCAAGCTGCTGCTGCAGCCTGTCCGGGAGAGCTACCGGCTGCCAGAGGCTGCCATACGCATCTTCCTTGACGTGGATGGAAGGATCGTGCTTTTGATCGGCCCGGAGTCTGCCCGTCTGAGTCAAAGCGGGGAACAACAGCTTGCCGCTGCTATCCTTCATCTCATCCGCCACAGTCTGGATCAGCATGCCTCCCTCTACATGGGTGTTCGTGCCCAGTCTCCTGAGCAGCTGGCCCAAGCCTTTCAGGAGGCGTGCTCCGCCAATGTGTACTCTCTGTATATGAACCAGCCGGCTGTTCTTACCAGCGCTACCCTCAAGCTGCTTCCACCGTTTAAGGAGCAAGCTGAATATCCGGCTTCCTTCCAACAGCTGAAGGAAGCTGTGGAAACTCATAATCTTCCGGTGGTTGAGAAAACCGTTGCGGCAATCTTCGGCTGCTTCAGGGAACATTTTATTTCTCCAGCGGTCATCAAAATGCATCTGTATCGTTTTCTTCTTGAAATGGATGCCATTGTGTTGAATATGGGTGGAGACACCGCACTGATTATGAAAGCGGCCAACGAAATTGACCGCACATGTACTACCACTCCGCTTAGCCTTCTGAAGAGTTCCTATCTGGATACCTGCGGGCAGATTAGCGCAGAAATCGCCGCCCTCCGGATGCAGCAGGACTCCGGAGTTATCGGGCAGATCGAGCAATATTTAATCAGCCATTTCCATGAGAACATCACCTTGAAGGAGGTTGCCGCCAAACTTTTCATGAATCACGCCTATTTAGGGCAGCTGTTCAGCAAAAAGAAGGGGATTCACTTTAATGAGTACCTTCATCATCTGCGGATGGAGGAAGCCAAACGGCTGATCCGCCGCTCAGATCTGAAAATCTCAGAAATCGCCAAAAAAGTCGGGTACAACGACCCCAACTATTTCAGCGCCAAATTTGAGAAGCATATGGGCGTTACCCCTTCCGCCTATAAAGCAGGACTGCAGCAGAATACAGCTATACAAGAGGGATGAGCGTCCGTTGCCGCGGTAAGTAAACGCCGATTACTCCACACTCTTTAACGATTCAATCATGTTGATGCCTGCCACCTTCCTGCGGAGAAGCAGGCTGGATGTAGCCGTAAGCAGAAGGGCCAGCAGCACGGCTATCAGCACAACGGCAGCAGGAAGCTGGTCCGGGATTTGCTGGTGGCTGCTGGACAATGCGTTCACAATATTCCCGAACACATAACCGCTGGCCGGGAGTGCAAGCATGACTGCAAAAACGGTTACCGCTATATTTTCGGAGAAGATGAGCCTGTTGATTTTGTTCTTGGGGTAGCCCAATACCTTCAGGGTGGCAAGCTCCCGGTTTCTTTCGTAAATATTAATGGACGAGATAGTATAGATCGCTCCGAAGGACAAGATCACGGCACAGATGATGAACATGATAAACATAAAGCTGTTTTGCTGCATCATATACTCTGCCGATTTCCCCAAATCCGCCTGGTCTGTAATGGACTCCACCTGAGGGTTCTGCTCAAAAAAGCTGCGGATAGCGGAAAGCTCTGCTGTGTTGTCCATGGCAACCATGAGTGCAGATGGGCTATACTTCAGCCCAAAGCTCTCCAGATAACCCGGTGTGACAAAAAAGGACGGGTTCGAATACTGGTTGGTGATGTGTTGGACCTTCATAATAACGGTTTGATTCCGCAGCTCAGGAGCCGTAAAGGCCAGCTGAATCTGGTCCCCTTCCGAGATGTGATACTTGTCGGCATACGACTTGGGCACCAGCACCCCGCCGTTCTCCAGAAGAACCCGGTTATCATTGCTGTCAAAAAAATGAACAAGCTTATTTTCCGCTCCGGTTACAACTAAATCCGCCTTTTCTGCCCGGCTGTCTTTCATGAAATTCACCGGTAAAACGGACAAGCCGTAGCTGCTTTTTAAACCGGAAGGCAGCTTAACAGTATCGACATTCACACCCTCTTTGTAGTCCATTTTCAGATCGTAGGTATACACCTCTCCGATTTGATCCGCTACCTTTTGGAGAGACATCTGGGTTCCGAAGGCCGTTATAAGCAAAATGGTGCTGACCGCTACACCAATTGAACTGGCAAGCGCTTTGGGCTTGTTCAAAAAGATGTTCCGCAGAATCAGCTTGTAGCTGTAAGGAAGGCGGCTCCATATTCCAGGAATCCGTTCGATGAGTATCTTTTTCATTGATCTTGGCGGTTTTGGCCGGAGCACCTGGGCAGTCCGTTCCTTCAGTATCTTCCTGCCGCTCAGGTAGCAGGATATCATCCCGAACACACTGGAGATCACGATGGCCGGCACAATGGAAAACGGCGAAAGTGAGAATTCGATTCCCGGCAGCGAATAGGAGTTGGCATTAGACGCCGTCACCATGGGAACAAAAACAAATGCTGCAATCCCATAACCCAGAATGGAGCCAACAACGCCAACAATCACAGGGAAACCCATATAGTGAAGCATGATTTTCCTGTTATTTACACCTAAAGCCTTCATAATCCCCACTTGGTTCCGCTGGGAATCGATCATTCTGGACATAGTCAGGAATAGAATAATGGCTTCAATCAGGAACAGCACCAAGGGGATAACCTTGCTCATCAAGCGGTTATTATGGATAGTGGCATTCAGTTGCGAATAACTGAAGGTGCGTTCCTTGCTCATTTGGCTCAAATAAGACAGATTCCGGGACTTCTCTTCGATGACCTGGGCTATCTGATCGACATTGTAACCGTCCTCTGCATCAACCAAAATTTCGTTATAGAAAACTCCCCCGCCCCCGGTAATGTCGGGCACAGATGCTTCAGCCACATAAGCGATTCCATGGGTTTTGTGGTCTTGAATTTCGTTTTTCTTGGCATGCTCCACATTTTCGCCTAAACCAACAATGGTGAGCCTAAGCTCTTTGTTGTTGGCCCGGATTGTGATGGCATCACCGGTACGATAGTTATG
>JAEWAA010000175.1 GCA_023391955.1 Bacillota bacterium
CTGTGTTTGTCCTCATCACCAGATGCCCCTGTCCAGATATTTCCGGGCCAAGGCATTGCCCGAAATCACCAGAACGAAGGCGATAACGGACTCGAACAGCCCGACTGCCGTGGTAAAGCTGTAATCCTGATTGCCCAAGCCCATCCGGTATACGTAGGAGCCGATAACGTCGGCGGTTTTGTAAACGGTGGGGTTGTACATGACCAGAATCTGCTCCGTGCCGGCCTCCAGAATGCTGCCAAGGCGGAGAATAAACATAAGGAGAATGGTAGGCGCAATGCCCGGAAGCGTAATATGCCAGACCTGACGCAGGCGCCCTGCCCCGTCCATCCGTGCTGCTTCGTACAGCTGCGGATCAATGGTAGAGAATGCCGCCAGATACACGATGGTGCTCCAGCCGGTTTCCTTCCAGCCTGCCGATGTAACCAGCACACCCCGGAACACATCATTATCCATGAAGAACGAGATTGGGGTAAAACCCATAGCCTCCAGCGCTTTGTTCACCAGGCCGCCGTTGGAGGACAGAATATCGATGAACAAGCCGCTGACAATAACCCAGGAGAGAAAGTGGGGCAGGTAAATGACGGTTTGAATGGTCCGTTTGAAGATCATATTCTTCAGTTCGTTCAGGAGAATTGCCACTACGATGGGCAGCGGGAAAAGAAAACCGATTTTCATAAAGCTGATGATGATGGTGTTCTTGAAGACCTGCAAAAAGTCCGGATAGGTGAATAATTTGTGGAAATGCTTCAAGCCCACCCACGGGCTGGCCGCCATTCCGTCAAAAATGTTGAAATCCTTAAAAGCAATGATAATCCCGTACATCGGCGTGTATCTGAACAGCAGAATGCAGAGAATGCCCGGAACCAGAAGCATATACAAATCCCATTCCCGGCGAAGCTCACGTCCCAATCCTCTGGAATTGCCGCGTCCCATTGCGCCTCACCCTCCTCTTGTCTTGTTTCGTCTGTACTTAAATTTTAGTGATTGCAGAGGCTTGTGAGTAGGTGAGGACCATTACTATTTCTGGTACTTTGATGTTGGATTTTACCCGAAAAATGAAAAAAGCCTTCCACGTTTTCAAAAGAAAACGCTTCAGGCTAACAATTCATGTTATGATTTCATTTCCCCAGGAGTAACTCCCCAATATTTTCGAAAGACTTTGGTAAAATAGCTGACATCACGGTAACCCACCAACCGGGCAGCGTCATATACCTTGCCCCCATCCTGGAGAATGGATTTGGCCTTTTCCATCTTGCGCTCCAGCACATAGGTGGAAAAGGGGACTCCCGTCTCCTGCTTAAACAGCCGGCTTAAGTAAGAGGAGTTGACATACATCCGGTCCGCTACCATGTGCAGGGTAATATCCCGGTCGATTTCCTGGTCGACAATGGCCAGAATGGCCTTGACCACCTGATTGCTGGTGGTGCTGCGTTCCTTGCGGACGAAGGCGGCGATTTTCTTCACGGTGCGGGTGAGCCAGCCCCAGGTTTCCTCCCGGGTGCCCAGCAGGCGGACATGCAGAAAATGCTCCATGTCCCCCTCCACCACCTGCCGTACGGACCAGCCCTGCTTCTGGATCATCCGGACAAACAGGCTGCTCAGATACAGCACTGTCTCGTGGACCTCCTCGGCAGACCCGGCCTGCCCCAGCCCCGCCTCCCACAGCCCGGTCAAGGCTTGCATGGCTTTTTCCTCATCGGCGGTTTCCAGGGCGATCTCCAGCATTTTCTCCAGATTGGGCTGGGCCTCCATGGCCTTGTTGGCACGCCCCTGCTCCCGGTAGGGGATAACGATGTCGGTGCCGTATACCATCCGTTCCCGCAGGGCGCGGCGAGCCTCCTGCACCAGAGGCCCCAGTTCATCCAGGGTGCCGGTACGGCCGCAAACACCGGCGCTGAAGGTGGCCTTCAGCACTTCCTTGGCATGGGACAGCAATCTGACCAGAGAGGCTCCCACCCGCAGCAAGGCTTCACGTTCATCCTCCTGAGGCGCCAGCAGGAAGATAAGGAGCAGCTTGCCCTCCATATCTCCACTGGCATAACAACCCGGCTCCGGCAGCATATCCCGGGCCATACACTGGAGGGAAAAGGCCAGGAGTGGCTCATCGTCCCGCCCCGCGCTATCCCCTTTCCCGTCCCCGGGAAGCGGGTCCAGGTCCACCACTGCAGCCGCCAGCCGGGCGTCGGCAGACAGCTCAATGTTGTAGTCCCTGGCCCGGCGGAGCAGCTCCGGCGGGCTGTAGCCGCCATCTGCCCAGCGCTGGAAGAAGCCGTTCTGCAGCAGAGGCAGATGCTCCCGCCACTTCTCCTGGAGGGCGGCCTGCTTCTGCCATTCCTCCAGCTCCCGCCGGAGCTCCTCTCCCGCCACCAGCACGGCGTCCAGAATTTCCTTCTCCCCTGCGGGCTTCAGCAGGTAACGGGACACCCCCTGAGCCATGGCGTTTTGGGCAAAGCCGAAGTTATCATGTCCGCTCAAAATAATGAACTTCATAAAATTCCGGGTTTCCTGCTTTTGCCGCAGGGTGCGGACCAGCGTCAGCCCGTCCATACCCGGCATCTGAACATCCAGGAGCATGATGTCCGGCCGCTTGCGCTCCACAATGGCCAGCGCCTCCTGGCCGTTGCCGGCCAGCCCCACCACCTCAATGCCATGCTCCTCCCAGGGAATATTGTTGGCAAGGGAATTGCGCAGCCGGAGCTCATCCTCTACTATCAACAGATTCATACCCTTGTCCTCCTTGTCCGATATTGCTGGTCGCGCGCTCATATCCCGGAATTAGCCTCCGGTCAAACCCTCACGCGCCGGATTCAGCTCCTCTGTCACCAACTGCAAATCACTTCCGCAGCGGTCCAGAGGCAGTGAAACCGTCACATGGGTGCCCTGGCCTTCTACACTATCGATGACCAGCTCCGCTTCCTTGCCATAATACAGCTTCATCCGGGCGGTGATGTTGCGCAGACCAAACAGATCGCGCACCTCTTCTTCGCGTTTGATCCGGTAATCCAGCCTGCCCGCCTTTTCCAATTCATGCCTCATATACGCCAGACGCTCGGGATTGATCCCGGGACCGTTGTCCTCCACCCGGATATTGAGCCGGGTCCCTCCTTCGAGCCAGCTGGAAATCACCAGCAGCCCGCCGCTGGCCCGGTCCTCCATACCGTGGAGAATGGCGTTCTCCACCAGCGGCTGAAGCAGCAGCTTCAGCACCGGAACGGCCTTGGTTTCCTCCTGGAGCCGGTATTCCACCCGGAAGTTATCCAGAAAACGGATCTGCTGGATGCGGATATAATAATGAAGATGCTCCATGTTCTCCTGGAGGGTAAAGACCTCCCGACCCTTATTCAGGCTCAGCCGGAAAAACCGGGACAGGTTCAGCACCATCTCGCTGATTTCCGTAGCCTCATAATTTTGGGCCGACCAATAGATGGAATCCAGCGTGTTGTACAAAAAATGCGGATTAATCTGGGACTGGAGGAATTTCAGCTCCGTCTTCAGAAGCTCCAGCTCCTGCTCGTAATGGTCCTGGATCAAATGCCTTTGGTACGCCACCATCTGGTTGAAGGATTCCGTCAGATAACCGAACTCATCCTTCTGCCGGTTCTGCAGCCGGATGTTCAGATTGCCTGCCGCCAGCTGCTTCATCCCGCTGGCCAGCTTATGCACCGGCGAAGCAATGCCGCTGTAAACCACCCAGGAAATGCCCACCGCCAGAAGCACGCTGACCGCGATGATGATGTAGGTGAACATCCGCAGCTTGTCCGTCTCCCGGTACAATTCAGCTTCGGGCTGCATTAGGGTCAGATGCCAGTTAGAATAGCCCGAATCCACCGTCACCGCCATTTCCTTGCCAGAAATCGGGGGCAATCCCCCGTCCGCAGCCGTTTCGCCGGTGCCTGCCACCACCCGTCCCGTCTCCGTATGGAGATAAATTTTGGCCTGGGAGGAGGGGAGCTGGGACTTGATGACGTTTAACAGCCGGCTTTTGTTGAGAGTAATCATAAGTACGTTGGGCTGGCGGTTCACATTGTACAGGTCCATGGAGCGGACCAGGGAAATACTGTCCGTGCTGATGACACTGCCGAAGGTGGTGCCGGATACAGACTCGTCGGGAAGCATGTAGCGGATGGCCGTGCCTTTTTCCCGCGCCGTCTGAACCATCCATTCCTGCATGGGCTCGGAGG
>JAEWAA010000436.1 GCA_023391955.1 Bacillota bacterium
TCCGGGAGCTCCATTGGCACCAGCAGGCGGAATGGTCCTATATGCTCCTCGGCCATGCCCGAATCACCGCCGTCGACCAGAACGGAAGCAATTTTATTGCCGATGTGGGGCCGGGTGATCTGTGGTATTTCCCGCCTGGCATCCCCCACTCCATTCAGGGTCTGGAGGAAGGCTGCGAATTTTTGCTTGTTTTTGATGACGGGCACTTCTCCGATCTGAACACCCTGTCCATCTCGGACTGGTTCGCCCATACCCCTAAGGATGTGCTATCCGCCAACTTCGGGGTGCCCATGGAGGCATTTGCCCGGATTCCCGACGGCCAGGTATATATTTACCAGGATCAGGTGCCTGGTCCCATCGACTCCCAAAAGGTCCCGTCCCCCTATGGCACAGTGCCTCAAAGCTTCATTTACAGACTCTTGGCCCAGCCTCCTATCGCCTTGCCCGGGGGCAGCGTGCGCATTGTGGATTCCAGCGTGTTCCCGGTTTCCCGAACCATCGCCGCGGCGCTGGTGGAAATCAAACCCGGCGCCATGCGCGAGCTGCATTGGCATCCCAACAATGACGAATGGCAGTATTACCTCACCGGCCAGGGGCGCATGACGGTATTCGCAGGCAACGGAACGGCTCGAACCTTTGATTTCCGGGCGGGGGATGTGGGTTACGTGCCCTTTGCTCTGGGGCATTACGTGCAGAATACCGGAGATGAAACCCTCTGGTTTCTGGAGATGTTCAAAAGCGATCGGTTCCAGGATGTGTCCTTGAACCAGTGGATGGCCTTAACCCCGAAAGAACTGGTGGCGGGCAACCTGAATGTTGGTCCTGAGGTGCTGGATGCGCTGCGGAAGGAAAAATGGCCGGTGGTCACCTACCCGGGGTTCACCTATTATCCCAAACCTTAAATGTTGGTTTAAGCAGGAGGACAGATTTGCGGCAGCCGTGATTTGGGTGCGTCCGCAAATCTGTTTTTTGCGCAAAAAAACTTACTTTTGTAAAGCGACTATGGTAAAATAAAGTTAACAAAAGGAGTTGATGCTAAATGTCGAACCCCCATACATTATGTCCGAAGTTTGAGGCTGCTTTTGAGCTCCTGGGCAAACGGTGGACGGGCCTGATTATTCAGGTGCTGTTAAGCGGACCCAAGCGCTTTAAGGATTTGTCCGACATTATCCCCGGGATGAGCGACCGGATGCTGTCGGAGCGCTTCAAGGAGCTGGAGGCCGCGGGGATTATTATCCGCCACGTGTACCCCGAGACCCCGGTACGGATCGAATATGAGCTGACGGAAAAAGGCAAGGGCCTGGAGTTTGCCATGAAGGAAGTCCAGGAATGGGCGGAAAAATGGGCGTCGCATGATGAATGCCCGCCGCAGGAAGCATAAAACAGATATAATAGAGCCACGGATAGGCGCAAGAGGATTAATCGTGAGGGAGATACGCACAGCATGACGACAATCGGGCTGGTCAGACACGGTGTGACAGATTGGAATCAGGAAGGCCGCATGCAGGGCAAAAACGACATCCCGCTGAATGCGGAGGGCAGGCGGCAGGCGGAGCTGCTGGGTAAACGGATGGAGGATGAGGAGTGGGATTACATTTACTCCAGCAACCTGGCCCGGGCAAGGGAAACCGCGGACATTATCGCCCGGCATATGGGCATACAGGTGACGGGTTATGATCCTCTCCTGGCGGAGCGTTCCTTCGGCACCTTGGAGGGAACCACGGAGCAGGAGCGGATCGACCGCTGGGGTACCGACTGGAAGAATGCGGAGCATGGAGGGGAAACCCGCGAGGCAGTAGTGGAGCGGGGAATGAAGCTTCTGGAGGAGATGGAGCGGCGCCATCCGGGCAAACGGGTGCTGCTGGTGTCCCATGGAGCGCTGATTGGCGCCCTGGTGGAGACGCTGTTCCCCGCATTCGGTTATCTGGGCCTCAAGAATACCTGCGTGAATGTACTGGAAAAAACGCCTGAGGGCTGGAGCTGCAGCTTGCACAACTGCGTCAGACATCTGGAGAACGGGACAAGCTGCGGGTAATGCCTGGTCAAGCGTGGCAGTGAGGATCACTTGATGTGGAGGCGTTGGCAGGATGGCGAAGGAACAAAGCGGCAGGCTCAAGAGCCTGCAAGTCGGAAAACCGGCCGCTTACCAATGGGGCGGCAAGGAGTTTACCACGGGTATGGGCAAACAACCGGCAGAGGGTAGGCTTTTTCTCACCGTCGAGGGATATGCGGAGGACGGCCAGGCGGACCGGGTCAATCACGGCGGACCGGATAAGGCTGTTTGTGTGTATAGCTTTGAGCATTACGCCTTCTGGGAGAAGGAGCTGGGGCAATCCCTGGACTCCGCCGCTTTCGGGGAGAATGTAACCATGGAAGGGCTCACGGAGCAGAAGGTCTGCATCGGCGATATTTTCCGGATGGGAGAGGCGTTAGTGCAGGTCAGCCAGCCGCGGCAGCCCTGCTACAAGCTGGGGCATAAGTATAACCGGACGGACATGCCGCTTCTGGTGCAAACCACCGGCTACACCGGCTATTATTTCCGGGTGCTGGAGGAGGGGGTTACTGCGCCGGGAGATCAGGTTGTACTGGTGGAGCAGTCCCCTTCCGGGATCAGTGTGGCGGAGGCCAACCGGATTATGTACACCGCCAAGGACGACAAAGCGGAAACCGCACGGCTTCTGGCTGTGCCGGAGCTGTCCCAGAGCTGGCGGGATACGCTGGCCAAACGGTTGTAGCTTGGAGGCGTTGGCAGTGGAGGATTCCGGTTCCATTGAGATTCAGCTATGCGGTCTTTCCCTTCATACCCAGCCCTTCCGGCAGACCTACCGGCATGGGCTGGATATTTATATTTTCCGGCTGCAGACCGAAGGGCTCTGCGAGATCTGGATGGACGGCGGCTACCGGCGGATTCTGCCCGGGGAGCTGCTTTTGTTTCAGCCGGGGGAATTGTATGAGATGCGGACTGTCCAAAACGGGCAGCAGGCAGAGTTCAGCGGGGATTATTATGTCATGTGCAAAGGGGAGTGGATCGACCGGTGGTGGCAGTCGGCAGCCCGTCCAAGACTTACCCAGGTGGCGGACAGTGAGCGGCTCACAGCGGTATGGAACCAGCTGGTGCTGGAGGCGCGGCGGATGTCGGAGGCCAATCCCGCGCTGGTGCGGTCGTTGATGCAATCCCTTTGTTATATGATGGACCGTACGGTGCAGGAGGCGGCAGGGATGCTGACGGCCAGCTCCCATTATGCCCTGCGGATGAAATATTATATTGAAGAGCATGCGGTGAAGCCTATTGTCCTGAAGGAAGTAGCGGGCCATGCGGGGCTCAGTGTATCCAGAGCGGTCAGCCTTTTTAAGCAGGAGTTCGGCTTGTCCATTCTCCAATACGCCCATAAGCTCCGCCTGGAGATTGCGCTGCAGCTGATGGAGCTTTCCCCGATGACGCTGGAGCAGATCGCAGAGGCGTCGGGCTTCGGCAGCTACACCTTCTTTCACCGGGTGTTCCGGGAGAAATACGGGATATCCCCCGGCAAATACCGCAGAGAGCATCCGGCAGCTATTGCACAGTCAGATCGTTGAGGTTTGCGGTTAGTTTGTCTCTACATCCGGCGCTTCCTTTCTTCTATGATGAAGGTACATCCTATTGAAAAGTGGTGACCATTATGGAAGGCAGGACAGTGCGGCTCATCCAGACGGCAAAGGATACGGAAGACCGGTTGGCCGAGAAGGCAAGCTTAACGTTTCAACCTGATGAAAAGGGTACCGAAAACCATCTGATCAACATTTATGATGATGTGCGGTACCAGACGGTGATCGGCTTCGGCGGCGCTCTGACGGAGGCCTCGTCCGTAACCATCGACCGGATGGGGGAAGGAAGCCGCCAGGAGATTGTGCAGGCTTACTTCGGGCAGGAAAACGGCTTGGGTTATACCTTCTGCCGGACCCACATCAACAGCTGTGATTTTTCCTTGGGGAATTACGCCTATGTGGAGGAAAAGGACCCGGAGCTGAAAAACTTCGATATTTCCCGGGACAAACAATCGCTGATTCCTCTGATCCGCAGGGCACAGGAGACGGCGGGCTCGGGCTTTAAGCTGTTTGCCTCCCCCTGGAGTCCTCCCGCCTGGATGAAGTCCAACGGGGAAATGAACCATGGCGGCCACCTGCTCCGGGAATATTGGCCGGTGTGGGCCGAATATTACGTGAAGTATATAGAAGCCTATGCCGCCGAAGGTGTGGATATCTGGGGGTTAACCGTCCAGAATGAAGCCAAGGCCAAACAACGGTGGGATTCCTGCATCTACACCGCTGAAGAAGAGCGGGATTTTGTGAAGGAGCATCTGGGCCCGGCACTGGAGAAGCATGGGCTGTCCCACGTGAAGGTGATGATCTGGGACCATAACAAGGAGCGGGTTTATGACAGGGCGAAGGTGGCCTTCACGGATGTCGCGGCATCCAAGTACATCTGGGGCATCGGCTTCCACTGGTACTCCGGGGACCACTTCGAAGCGCTGTCCGCCGTTCATGACCGTTTTCCGGATAAGGGGCTGGTTTTCACGGAAGGCTGCCAGGAATTCTTCGGCGTCCATGCCGGGTCCTGGCAAACCGGGGAGCGCTACGGCCATGATATCATAGGCAACCTGAACCATTGGATGACCGCTTGGACGGATTGGAACATTGTGCTGGACGAACAGGGCGGCCCCAATCATGTGCGCAATTTCTGCGATGCGCCGATTATTGCCGATACCACCACGGATTCGGTTATCTATGGAAGCTCGTATTATTACATTGGCCACTTCAGCAAATATATCCGGCCCGGAGCCGTTCGCATCGGCTGCACCAAATACACGGACAAGCTGGAAACCACCGCTTTCCTCAACGAGGACGGCGCTATTGCCGTGGTGGTTTTGAACCGGACAGAGGAGGCGCTGCCTTTTGTCCTCCGGTACAAGGAGCAGCTGGCGGAGGCCGTTATCCCTGCCCACGCCATCCAAACCTTGGTATTTTAAGCATAAGCCCGGTCCCGCGAAACTTTTTTCCAAATCGGGACAAACGGACATTCTTCGAAAGCTTTCGAGCCTTTTAACCAGCCTGCGGGCTGGTTTTTTGCGTTTTTGGCGGGGCTGCCGCTGTGATATAGTTAACATACGACTACGGCGGGCACAGGGTATCATGGAAGTAGATAAATAAACGTAGATAACTACCGGGCTTGATGATAAAAAGCTTTTATTGGCATTGGTTTCAACCATGTCAGAAAGCCATTGCAAGGCCCGTCGGGAGGTGTTGGCTAATGTCACGGCTGAAGGGATTTGCGGCAACGGACAGCATCAAGCCAAACACAGGCATGGCGCCTGCCCTTCAATTGCTGAGCCGGGAGCATACCAAGCTCCGCAGAGGGATGGAGCAGCTTTGGGAATTTGCAGCTAAGTCCACGGTGCGCAAGGAGGACTTCGTGCGGGAATGGATCCGCCGGGAGCAGAAGCTGCGGTGTGCCTGGAATCTGCATACCGAGAAGGAGGAGCAAATCCTGCTTGGTGTCCTGTCCAAATATTTGGATACCGATAAGGGTCCGGCCGCTGTGATGAAGTATGAGCATGAGCTGCTGGAGGAAACCTTCGATGAACTGGAAGCGACCATGGGCCACCTGGCGGAGCATCCCGGCGACGAGGCTGCATTCCAGAAGGTTGCCGCCCAATTCCGGCGGGCCTGCCAAGTCGTCGGGGATCATTGTTATAAGGAAGAGAACGCCGCATTTAAACTGGCCCAGAACCTGCTAACCGATTCGGAGAAGGTGCTCGTTCTGCAGATGATCCGCAAAAAGAAGCAATAACCGATAGATATACGGAAGGGATGGGAAGCTATGCTTACGGGCGCCATATTGGCCGGAGGCCAAAACCGGAGAATGGGCAAGGAAAAAGCCTTGCTTCCTTTTTCCGGTGAATTGCTCATCCAGCGTCAGATCAGAACGCTGAGCGAGGTTTGTGAGGAAATTATCGTGGTGACGAACGAGCCGACGTTGTTTTTGCCGGTTCTCGACCGCTCCATCCGGATCATTACCGATTATTATCCCGGCAAGGGGCCGTTGTCCGGCATGCATGCGGCCTTGGCCTTAGCCCGGAATCCGGAGGTATGGATTGTCGGCTGCGACATGCCGTTCCTGTCCTCCTCCGCTGCCACAGCCATGCAGGAGCTGAAGGCTACCCTGAAATGCGATGCGGTAGTCCCGGTTATTGAAGGACGATCCCATCCCCTCCACGGGATTTATTCCAAAGGCTGTGCGGATGCCATATCGGCGCTGCTCTTGTCCGGGGAGTCACGGGTTTCCGAAATGCTGCGGATGATTTATTGGCAGGAGGCGCCGGAGGCCCATTTTGAAGAGAAGCATATCGGCCTGGAATTCGTCACGAATATGAACACACCCGAAGAATACGAATCGGCATTGAAGCATGCCGGAGAAGCAGCCCTTTCCTAGGTGGAAGGGCTGTTTTTTATTTGGACAAAAGGTGAACAAACTGGGGCGGTTCTGGCGGGGAAACGCTTGGAGGCTTTTGCATGTGACGGATAAATGTGACAAAACGACAAATGATGTGGAAATCGAGCAGAAATGGGCAGGTTGCAGATATTGCCTAGTGATTTATTTCACAGCGACAGGGGGGTAGAAGGTGTATTTTTATCGTAACAGTGAAAGTGATTATCACTACCGGGTCGTGAATAAGATAAACTATCATCCGTTTTTTCATGATGAAAGGAGCGAGACTTATGCCGTTAACGATGCTTCCTATAGGTAAAGAAGCCGTTGTGAATGAGTGCAGAGCCAAGGAGGATACCAAGAAATTTCTGGCTGGACTGGGCATTGTGCCGGGAGTCTTTATTTCCGTCGTATCCGAAATGAAGGGCAACCTCATCGTCAGCGTGAAGGGCTCCAGACTGGCCCTCAATAAAGGCGTCGCTCAACAACTGATGGTCAATCCGTAATTTGAATAACTAGCTGCGGGGCTCCTCCAAGGGAGACGTCCCGCTTTTTGTTAAGAATGATTATCATTATCAATAAAACCTACATGGAGGACCATATGGAAATTTCATTGAAGGAACTGAAGCCTGCCGAAGCCGCTGTGATCAAGAGCATCGGGGTAAGCGGCCCGGTGAAGAGAAGATTGATGGACATGGGGATTACCCCCGGAGCCAAGATTATTATGCGGAAGGTGGCTCCCTTGGGAGACCCCATCGAGATTAATGTCCGGGGTTATGAGCTGACCCTGCGGAAATCCGAAGCGGAACAAATCACAGTCGAGAAATAGTTCAAATTTCACGCGAGAATGGAGAATGAGTATGGCGGCGTACAGATTTGCCCTGGCTGGCAATCCTAACTGCGGAAAGACTACCCTATTTAACAATCTGACGGGGAGCAATGCCCATGTTGGCAACTGGCCCGGGGTAACTGTGGAGCGTAAAGAGGGAAAGTGCAAAAAGGTAAAGGAAAATGTGACCATTATTGACCTTCCCGGTATTTACTCGCTGTCACCTTATTCCCAAGAAGAAATTATCGCCCGCAACTTCCTCTCCAAGGAAAAACCGGATGTGATTATTAATATCGTAGACGCCACCAACATCGAGCGGAACTTGTATCTTACCACTCAATTGCTGGAGCTGGGGATTCCTACGATCATTGCCCTGAACATGATGGATGAGGTGAAGCTCCGGGGAGACAGCATCGATGCGGCCAGTTTGGAAAAGCAGCTGGGTGTGCCCGTGGTTCCCATCACCGCCACCAAAAATCAGGGGATCAAGGAGCTGCTGGAGCGGGCCCTGTCCTTGGACCACAAGCATGAGCTTGCCATCAAAACCGCCCTGGAGCGCACCAAGCTGGAAGCACCCGTCAAGGCGCTGAGCGAGCTTCTGCAGAAGGACAATTACCCCAACCCGTTATACAACGCTGTGAAGCTTCTGGAAAAAGATGAGAAAGCAATCGAAGACCTCAACATGAGCCCGGCTCTGACGGCTTCCGTCAACAAGATCGTGGCCCAGGCGGAAAGCGCCGAGGGTGATCTGGAGTCACTGATTGCCGACCTTCGCTACAAATATATCAGTGAAGCCATCGAAAAGCATGTGAAGAAGGGAAGAAAGGAAGGGGACCTGACCTTTTCCGATAAGGTGGACAAGATTGTTACCAACCGCTTCCTGGGCATTCCGATCTTCATATGCATTATGTATGCCGTATTCCAAATTTCCTTGGGTCCTGTAGCTGCACTTATCGCCGATCCCTTCGCAGCGTTCACCGGGGAAACCATTCCGGGCTGGGTGGCGACCTTCCTGGAAAATGTCGGAGCGTCCGATACGGTTACGGGTCTGGTGATTGACGGTATCTTTGCAGGTATCGGTTCAGTTCTCGGCTTCCTGCCCCTTGTTGTAATCCTGATGCTCTGTCTGTCCATTCTGGAGGACGTCGGGTATATGGCCCGGATCGCCTTCGTCATGGACCGTGTGTTCAGACGCTTCGGTCTGTCGGGCAAAGCCTTCGTTCCGCTTCTGATGGGATATGGCTGCGGCGTCCCCGCCATTATGGCCACCCGGACCCTGGAGGATGACCGGAGCCGGAAGCTGGCGATCACCCTGATGCCGTTTATGTCCTGCGGAGCCCGGATCCCGGTATATGCCGTGTTCGCCGGTGCCTTCTTCGCCTCCAATCAGGGTCTTGTTACGTTTAGCATTTACGGCCTGGGCATTCTCGTGGCCATGCTCTCTTGTATCATTTTGAACAAAACGGTATTTAAGGGTGAAGCACCTCCGTTTGTGATGGAGCTGCCGCCGTACCGGCTGCCTTCCCTGAAATCTGTTATGATGCATACCTGGGAAAAAGCCCGCGGCTATGTAGTGAAGGTGGGTACCATCCTGCTGTCCATGAGCGTGGTAATCTGGGTGCTGCAAACCTTCGATTTCTCCTTCCATATGGTGGAGGACGCTGCAGACAGCATCTTCGGCTCTATCGGCAAGCTGATCGCTCCGCTCTTTACCTGGAACGGCTTCGGTGTGATTAACGGCACAAGTGAAGTGCACTGGCAGGTGGGCGCTGCACTGCTGACCGGTTTAATCGCCAAGGAGGCGGTGGTCAGCACCCTGGGGATTCTCTATATCAACGAGGGCACGGAAGAGCTGACCACCGCCCTTAGCACCGCCCTGCACGGATATTTCTCGCCGCTTGCGGCCTTCTCCGTCATGGTATTCGTTCTGCTCTATGCTCCTTGTTTTGCGGCTATCGCCACAGCCAAGAAGGAGCTGGGCTCCTGGAAATGGACCTTGTTCACGGTGGCATACCAATGCGGCATTGCCTGGACCATCTCGCTCCTTGTATATCAAGTCGGCCGTCTCCTGGGAATCGGAATTTAAATCATCCGGTATTTCATTCAAAGGGAAGAAGGGATTCACATGGCAGATATAATTATTATCGCAGTGGTTGTCGGCATCGTCGGTTTTACCGTATTCCGTTATCTGAAGAACCGCAAAAACGGCGGCACCGCCTGCAATTGCGGCAGCGCCAGCTCCACCTGCGGCAAAGCGGACAGCTGCGGCATGATCAACCGCTAAACCGTCATCGTGATTGTAGTGCCCGGCTCTCTCCTTCTGTTCCTGGTGAACGGCAGGTGGAAGGCCGGGTATTTTTTTGGTGGGAAGGGAAAAAATGAGATGACACAAGTTAGCAATATTCAGCGGCATACTTTGTGATTATAATCACAGATGAACCATATGTCAGAGACTATACTGATGGTATAAGTTATCGCCATATAAATTATATTTATTGATGATAGAGGTTGCCATAAGCATCACACCCGATTGTGGCGATGAATACAGAGGAGTGGATGAACATGCTTCAAACGTTATCCCGTGAAGAGCAAGTGGTTAGTACAGTGGACGTGCTGGGAGACGGAATGGAACAGCTGAAGGAAGAGCATGAGCTGCTGAAGCGGGAAATGATGGAGCTTTATGGCATGGCCAAGGTAGTGGGACAGGATGAGGATGTGCTGAATTGGAGCGTATCCCTGAACTATCTCCGCGGCAAAACCATTCAGTTTGTGGAGAAAATGGATGCCCACTCGATGTGGGAGGATCAAGTCCTGTTCCCCATGGTGCGCGACTATTCCGGCCAGGACCTGGAGCAGCTGATGGCGCTGGAAGAGGAGCATAAGCTGGCTCACGGCCATATTATGCGCTTCCTGCAAATCCTGGAAGGAGCTTCGGCTCCCGTCAACAGTGAGAAGGCAAAGGAGGCTGCGGCTTCCCTGCTGGAGGCTTACAATGTGCTTGCCGGCCACTTCCGCAACGAAGAAGAGAATTTGTTCCCGCTGGCGGAGCAAATGCTGATGGACCTGGAGCAGTTTTTCTCCTGCTGAGGTTTCCTGATAAGTGATCATAATGTTACGCCGTCTGCATGCAGGCGGCGTTTTTGTTTGTTATAATCATATGAAAACGTTAAAGGGGTCAGATGATGACAATCCGCAATCTCTACGGGCTGTCCGTGCGGACCATCGAAGCCGGCGCGGACTATGTTCTGCTGGTTACCGGAGGACAAGCCCATATCGGTGCAACCGCGGTTTCGTATCCTGCCGAAGACGGCGGCGTCCA
>JAEWAA010000342.1 GCA_023391955.1 Bacillota bacterium
GGATAACACAGGGCAACGGCAGAGCATCGCCTCGCAGACGGCATAACCGAAGCCTTCCAGAATGGAAGTGGAGCACAAAAAACCACCTGAATCTCCGATGATGGAATAATAATCGGCCATTAATTCATTGGGAACATTGGAATGCCGGATCATATGCCGGGTCAAGCCCAGAGCCTTCACCCGGGCATTGAATTGGCTGCGTTCCCATTGGTTATCCAACTTGGCATCGCCGAACATCCAAACGCTCAGCTCCGGGTATACGGGAACCAGCCGGCTGACAAGCTCCAGTAGTTCCATCCAGTTCTTGTTGTACTCGATTCTTCCCACCCAGCCGATAATCGGAAACTGCTTTGGCGGATATTTACGGTAACGCATGGTAACGGAATCCAGCGGATTGTCGAAGCTGTAATGGGGTAAGGATGGAATATGCTGCCGGAACAGCCGGGATAAATGGCCGGTACGGGGATAAAGCACGGCATCCGCATATGTTTCAATGAAGCGTTTGGCCGAAACCATGACTTTTTCACCCTCATCCGGCGGTCCGTAGCCCTGTACCTCATAAATCAAAGGTCCCCTGTAGCCGGATTTTCTTATTTTCTCCAGGAGGGTGTAGTCGGAGCTTACCGTAACAAGGTCAAACGTTTCCCGCTCGAACAGCTTCGTCAGGTAAATATCATCAGGTTCCTGGTGCTGCGTGGTATACAGCAGCCGGCAATCATGGCCAAGCATATGAAAAGCGTCCCGGCGAATCCGGTTTAAGGTCCCCATGCCGCCGCTGGGCATATAAAAACTGAACAACAGCTTCATTGGCCCAGTCCTCCAGGCATATGCGTCCTGTGGTGCAGCACCCATTCCGTCAGCTTCGTTGTGCGGAACAGTTCATTATGCAGAGGGAGCTCCTGATTCAGATCGTATCTATGGAGGACCTCGGAACGGTCCGGGGATTGATATACGGAAAAGCTGGAATCCGGTGTTTTCCGCAGCTCCAGGGCAAGATAATGCAGCTCCACCTCGTTCTTAAACTGTTCGTTGCGGTACAAGTAAACATACGGCGTTTCAATAAATTGGGCGGCAAAATATAAAGCCTGCCATTCGCTGCTTTCGGGGAACCATTTGAAGGCAACGGATGGATGGGGGATTTTCATTAATTTGGTATTGATGGAGCAATCCGCTGTCAGATCGATGACATACAGGATGTAATTGCTGTACAGCTGCTCATACAACTCTTCTATACGGGCGACTGCTTCTTCATCTTGGCCGTCTGCCAAAAAAAGCACGGTTGTCTCCGCCGGAATACCCCGGCGCTGGCGTGCCTCCAAGCGGGAAAGATGGTACATGTGGCGCCACAAGCGGTGTTTTTCTGTGGAATGCAGGGTGCTGGAAACGCTGAAGGCCGAATCCACCCGATAATCCATCAGCTCCACGGGAAGGTATTTCACTCCGCAAACCTCCGTCAGACGCAGCCAAAAATCATAATCCTCTATCGGGGCATATCGGTAACCTCCTATACGGAGGGCATATTCTTTTTTGTACATAAATGAAACACCGATCAGGCTGGAATCCAGGATGGTTTCGATGGGCTGGGATTGGAATTCCCGGAGCAAGGCCAGATCGGCCTCAGATTTTAACTGCTTGCCGTCGTCATCGATGGAACGGAAAGAGCTGTAAACCAGCCCGGTTTCCTTGGGGGAATGCCGGAGGGCTCTTCTCAGCGTTTCGAGAAATTCGGGATCGTATACGTTATCGCTGGATACCCATGTCAAATAACGGATGTCCGGATCAATCAGGAGACTGCCGAAGCCGGTATTCAATGCACCGGCCACTCCCAGGTTCTCCGGGTTGGCGATGATTTCCACCCTTGAATCTTCGGCTGTATGATGAAGAACCTGCTCGAGCATTTCCGGAGCTCCGTCGATCACGATGATAAAGCGGAATGCGGCATAGCTTTGCTCCAAAACAGCTTGAATGGACTGCTGCAAATGTTCAGGCTTCTGGTAATAAACAGGCATTACTATCCCAGTGTCCACCACGCTTCTCACCCTTTCCAACTCCTGTTATTCTCTAGTTTATGGAACACACGGTGGAATGAACTGTACACTTGCCTTTAAACGGACAGTTAGGCCTGTGTATTTTGCACAGCAAAGAGGCCGCACCTTAAAAGGTACGGCCTCATCGAACAGACGGGTCAGCCTGTTAAGGAACGACAGACAAGGCGGGAATAGGAGTCAGCTCCGATTGCAGTACCCGTTGGTCGGTTACGAGATTGCCGAATTGGTCGATGCCGTAGCTCGAAACCACGACATTCGAAGGAGTAGGCGCGTTGACATCCATTTGAACCTCATAAGCCACATTGCCTGCAATAAAGAATTCCCGTACGGCAAAGCCCAAGGCCGGAACCACTATCCCCGTGACATACGCGATATAAAAGGTTGTTGAGGTTACGGAAGCAATCACCTGCACGGTCACAACTGAGCTGTTGACCGGGTCTGTATTGTGAATGCTGACTACAATATTAGTCGCCGCTGTTCCGAAATCTCTTGTGTTCGTAATGATTCCTGTTGTAAATGCCATAAGATCACCTCCTTCCTGAATACTATATTCTTCTAAAATTCTGGAAGAGTGATGGTTTTGCCATCCCGCAAAAACCTATTTTCCGTAGGCTTTTCCAAGAATAGATACGCCTGCTCCTGGGGAATACTGGAGATAGAGGTGAGCATAATGACAGATAGCCAAACGCAGGATAAACCTTATTTTTGTCCCAATTGCCGCTCCAACCGGGTGAAGTTCAACGTAGTAACTACCTACAGCCAGAGCTTCATGAAGGATGCCATTACAGGCTCCGTAACGGTCCAGGAGGACCCGCTCCAGATTGCAGAATCAGAGCCGAATATTCAATGCCGGGTGTGCGGATTTACCGGCAATGAGCTCCGTTTTGTGAAGCAGGCCGAAAGGGAGCCGCGGCAGAACACCAATCCCGGACAAGGGCTGCAATGATGCAGGTAAAGGCCAAAACACCGTGCTCACTGGAGCCGGTGTTTTTTTCTTAAAAATAATGATTCCCATTTAAAAATAAAGGCAAAGTTTCTCCGGACGTGATACAATATGAAAAGATTTTCTAAATTGTCATAATTGACGATTGTGTGAAGGATTATTTACCCAGGTGGGCGAATAAGGATTCAAGATGCATGACCCTGTTTCATAATGAATGAGGGAGGACTCGAAGCCATGAATATCCACGAGTATCAGGGCAAGGCTGTTTTGAAGCAGTACGGAGTCGCGGTTCCCGATGGCATTGTTGCGTTTTCAGCGGAAGAGGCAGTGGAAGCAGCTAAGGCTTTGGGGACGACCGTGGTTGTAGTGAAGGCGCAGATTCATGCCGGAGGCCGCGGGAAAGCGGGAGGAGTAAAGGTGGCCCGTAACCCGGATGAGGTCCGCAGCTTTGCCGAGCAGATTCTTGGCAAGGTGCTGGTCACCCATCAAACCGGCCCTGAGGGCAAGGTGGTCAAGCGGCTTCTGATTGAACAGGGCTGTGACATCAAGAAGGAATATTACATCGGCGTGGTGGTGGACCGGGCAACAGGCCGGGTGGTAATGATGGCTTCCGAGGAAGGGGGCACCGAGATTGAAGAGGTGGCTGCCCATTCTCCAGAGAAGATTTTCAAGGAGGTCATTGACCCTGCGGTTGGGCTTCAGGCCTTCCAGGCCCGGAAGCTGGCATATGCGATCCGCATTCCGGATAAGCTGGTGTCAAAGGCTGTCGCATTTATGACAGCGCTTTATCATGCCTTTATTGATAAGGATTGCTCCATTGCGGAGATTAATCCCCTGGTGGTCACCGGCGACGGCCAGGTAATGGCGCTGGATGCCAAGCTGAACTTCGATTCCAATGCGCTGTACCGGCATCCGGATATCCAGGCGCTGCGGGATTTGGACGAAGAGGACGAGAAGGAGATCGAAGCTTCCAAATTCGATCTTTCCTACATTGCGCTGGACGGCAACATCGGCTGTATGGTCAATGGGGCGGGCCTGGCTATGGCGACAATGGACATCATTAAATATTACGGCGGGGAACCGGCGAATTTCTTGGAT
>JAEWAA010000368.1 GCA_023391955.1 Bacillota bacterium
TTAGAGCTGAAATAAGCGGATTATTGGCCTCTAAGAGTCGCTGAGTTCCGTTAGCCGGTTGACGAAGCGTGACGTGACACACGGTAGGCGGGTAAGGGTGCTGGTAGACAGGTAAGGGAGTTGGCAGGGGCGGGACAGCACCAGATAGAAGGGGCCGGTGAAGAGAGCACGAGTTGACGGTCGATTTGGAGCAGCAAAAGAATCTGTGTCATAGAGCAAACCAATTGGCCATCAGTTTGGAGCAGCAAAAGAATCTGTGTCATAAAGCGAACCAATTGGCCATCAGTTTGGAGCAGCAAAAGGAGCCGAGCCGTGTCATGGAGTGGACTAATTCGCTTTCGAAACAAACAAAAACTACCCTCCCAAGAGGAGAGTAGTCTTGCCATCAAAGCACAGGGGAAGCCCCCTTGCCCTACCTTTATCCTTTCACCGCACCGATCATAACACCCTTGACGAAATACTTCTGCACGAAAGGGTACACCGCCAAAATCGGCACGGTCGCTACCATGATGGTAGCATACTTGATGGTTTCCCCAATCCTGAACTGGTCACCGGAGCTGGCTCCGGCTGTCATGCTGTCCGTGGAGTTGGCGATGAGGATCTCCCGGAGTACCAGCTGCAGCGGGAACAGGTTCCGGTCCTTCAGGAAGATGGACGCGTAGAACCAGGCATTCCATTTGTCCACCGCATAATACAGAATCATTACCGCCACCACTGGCATGGACAGAGGCAATACAATCCGGAATAGAATGGTCAGATGATTGGCGCCATCAATCTTGGCCGATTCCTCCAGACTCTCCGGTATAGCCTGGAAGGAGGTGCGCATAATAATCAGGTTGAAGGTACTCACCGCAAACGGAATAATAGTGGCCCACAAGGAATCGATGAGGCCTGCACCCTTAACCACCAGATACAACGGAACCAACCCGCCATGGAAAAACATCGTAAATACGATGAGGATTGTAAACATGCTGTTCCACATAACCCCTCTGCGGGACAATACATACGCCGCAATAGCGGTCAGGAGCAGGTTCAGCGATACGCCAGCCACCAGAATGAACAACGTGTTGCCGTAGCCCTTGATGATGCCAGGGTTTTTAAATACGCTTTGGTAGGCTTCCAGGCTGAAGCCCAAGGGTTTGTACATAAAGCCCCGGTGGGCGATAAGCTGGGACGAATCGCTGAAGGAGGCAAATGCCACATACAACAGCGGATACAAGGTGACGACCACGAGTGCGGATAACACCACGTAGATGGTGATGATGAAGGCTCTTTCTCCAGAGCCGGTTTTTGCGTACATATTAATCCTCCTCAGGGCTTTCCGCCAGGAAAGCCAGCTACGTAAGCATACTCAGGGCATTCTGTCAGGTAATCCGGCTTCGTAAGCATTCGCTTACCACAGACTGCTGTCGTTAACCTTACGGCTAATATAGTTCGCCGAGATCAACAAGATCAGATTCACAATCGAATTAAACAGCCCCACTGCGGTACTGTAGCTCCAGCCGAATTCCAGAAGACCCTTCCGGTACACGAAGGAGGAAATCACATCCGCCGTTTCATACGTCACCGGATTATACAAAAGGATAATTTTCTCGAAGCCGACGTTCAGCATATTGCCCATCCGGAGAATGAACATAATGGTGATGGTGGGCAGAATGCCGGGCAGGGTAATATGGAGCATTTGCTTCAGACGGCTGGCGCCGTCGATCCGGGCCGCCTCATACTGCTCCTGGTCAATGCCCATCAGAGCCGCAATATAGATGATGGAGTCCCAACCGATTTTTTGCCATACTTCAGAGAAGATATAAATGGGGCGGAACAGTCCGGGCTTCTGCAGCATGGCTGCGCCGTCATAACCGAACCAGGAGAAGATTGTATTAATAATGCCGTTGCTATTGGTGAAGTCGGTAATCATGCCGCATATAACCACCAGCGAAATAAAATACGGCATATACGAAACCGTCTGGACAACCCGCTTAAAGGCCTGGTTCTTTACTTCATTAATCAGCAAGGCGAGAATGATCGGAGCCGGGAACATAAAAATCAGGGAATAGACACTGATAACGATCGTGTTAATCAGAATCCGCCAAAAATAATAGCTGCCGAAGAAATCCTTGAAATGGGCAAAACCGACCCAATCGCTGCCCATAATCCCCTTCATGGGGGAATAGTCCTTAAAGGCGATAACCGCCCCGTACATAGGGAAATAATGGAAAATAATGTAATATGCTAAAACAGGAATCATCATAAAATACAACAGCTTATTCAGCTTAAAGTCCCGTTTAAACCGGTGCTTGAAGCTGTTTCTGTCTATTACGGCCTCATGAGCTTGAACCGCCGCCACCTTGGACATCTCCTGCCACTCCTCCTTCTCTATCAAACCGGGAGAAGGGATTAACCGCCTCTCCCGGCACGTCTATTCTATGCTTACCGCTTGTTGTAACGGTCCAGCGCCGCCTTCTTAATTTCGATGGCACGGGACAGCTTGATGGAGTTCATCTTCTCTACATACTTCTCGTACGCTTCCAGCGGCTCTGCGCCCAGAATAATCTTCAGCGTCATTTCGTCCACCAGAGTATTCACGTCGGTCATGATCTTGGCAAACTCGGCACTTTCCTCCGGAGTCGGGGTTACCAACGGAAGCTGGTACTTGGCCATATCTGTCTTCTGCCAGATGGATACCGCCTGCTGCTGCTCCGGCATATTCAGATACTGCTCGGAATAACGCTTATCCTGAACGAAGGGACCCATGGTATTGCCTCTGATGTGAAGGCTCATCGCTTGGGCAGGAGCCAGCTTGTCCGGGTTCTTCATGATCAGATCGGTATATTTGGGATAGCCGTTCTCCATCTTGTAGCTGGTGCCTTCAGTACCGAAGTTATGGAACAGCCTGCCTTCTTCACTGTAGCCGTAATCCAGCATCTTCACAGCCAGCTCAGCGTTTTTGGATTTAGTCGAAATGGCCACCATCCCGCCTGTGGAGAATGCATAGTCACGTTGGCCGAATTTCGGCGTTTCGCCCTTCTTCAGCACCGGGTAAGGAGTGCCGACCACAGAAGCCTTGGCTTCCTTTTCCTTCAGAAGAGGCTGCCATTTGCCGATGCCGCCACCGGCATTGCCCCAGGTTGCGCCTGTTGCGCCGGAGGTAATGTTGGCGTCCAGTACCTTGGAATCCACAGTAGCCACATCCTTATCCAGCAGGCCGTCCGCATACCATTGACGGAAGAGAGTCAGGAATTCCTTGTAACCCTTCTCCGCCGGTCCAAATTTCACTGTGCCGTTCTCCAGATAGAAGTCACGGGTTACGCCGAAGGCTCCGACAAAGGCGCCGTTGCCTAATTCATTGAACACCCGCGGCTTGCCTACGAAGGAAATGGGGGCTTTGGCTCCCTTTTTCTCCTTAAAGGCCTTCAAGGTAGTGGTCCAATCGTCAATGGTTTCCGGCACCGGCAGTCCCAGCTCATCCAGCCAGTCCTTACGGATAATGGGTCCTTGGAAAATCAGGAGAGAATCATCACCCCGGATGAACGGGAAGGAATAATAGCTGCCTTCATCCGTTTTGACCATCTTGTCGATTTCCGGATGCTCCTTCAGAAACTTCTTGTAATTCGGCGCATACTTGTCGATCAGATCATTCAGCTTCATGATGTAGCCGTCTTTAATGGCTTTTTCCGGTCCGCCCGGGAAGTTGAAGAAGTTGTATTCCAGCATATCCGGTAATTCCCCGGAGGCCAGCATCACGTTGAAGGCTTCATTGGTCTGGTTGGCAGGCGGGGTGGTGAAATTCACCTTGATGCCTGTCCGCTTTTGCCATTCCTGATAGAAGGGAACCTCTTCATGCTTGGACTTAACACCTACCAGGTTGTTGGGCAGAGCCCCCCAGTAGGTCAGGGTTTTGTCGGTTTGAATCGGATACGTAACCGCTTGTGCAGGAGCTGCAGAGGAGCCTGCGCCAGGAGAGGCCGCACCTTGGTCCCCGCTTTTGTCAGAGCAGCCTGCCAGCGCTCCGCCTACCATTGCGAATGCCATCAGAGCGGGTACTGTCTTTTTGAATTTATTCCGCACTCTTGTTAACCTCCTTTTTAATCTTCCGTAAAATGGGCTGTTTTCCTGCGAGCTGCTCGCCGGCAGCTCATGCCTTTACTATAAAGTTTCCCCGCTTCGGTTGTATATCTTCAGTACATCCAAAGGAATTGAAAACGCTCTGCAGAGAATCGGCAATATCGCCAAACACATACGCATATGGTCCAAAACCCGCAATTTTATTGCCTGCCGGGTAAGAAAAAACCCCGTCCGGCAGACCATACTCCGGATCAGGGCTTGAGGCAAACCGCCTTATTCGTCGTTTATTTCCTTGTACTTGCCGGGGGTGATCCCCTCTATTTTTTTGAAGGTGCGGATGAAGGTGCCCACATCGTTAAAGCCGGATTTTTCGGCCGCTTCATTCACCGTTAACCGGCTCCCCGACATCAGCTGCTTGGCCCGTTCGATGCGCTTCCGGTTCACTGTCTCCAGGAGACCTTCCCCCGTCTGGTCCTTAAACAGCTTGGACAGATAAGTGGGCTTCATCTCGAACAGTTGGCCCAGCAGGGATACATTCAGGCCGGGATCGGTATAATGCCCATCAATGTAGGCGGAAACTTCCCCGATCAAGCCGTCCAAAGCCCGCTGGCGGTTCAATTGGACATTTTGCATACGTTTGGCTTCGGCAAATTCACAGGCCTCCTGAAGCATGGAAACCAGCTGCTCCCGCATTTCGGCCAGCGTCTCCGAGGAAGACAGCCTGTCTATCCGCCTGGGGTTCTGGATCAGAATATTCTCCTGGGCTCCGCCTAATTCCCCGATGCTCTTGATGAGCGTGCCTACCAGATCCAGCATCAGACAGCGGGCTACCGGCACCGATACGGAATGTTTGGAGAAGTTCATCTCCAGAATTTCTTCCAATGCGCCCTTGGCAGCGGGGAAATCCCCCACCTTCACATAATTGATCAGCTGCTGCTCGCTTTGCAAAGGATAATAATACCCGGAATCCGACTCCGTCCGGCTGGTGTAGCGTTCAATCTCCTCATAGGGGAGGATCTCTTGCTTGCCCATGACCAGCTTGTATTCCATCGAATAAATCGCTTCCTGATAAGCCTGGTGAGCCTGATCCAGCCCGCTGTGCACACTGCTGAGGGATACCGTGATATAGATGCTGTATTTTTCGGCCAAAAATTCCTGAGCTGTGCGGGCAACCTGGAGCAGATCCTGCATTTGCTCCTCCGGGGATTTCGCAGAAAGGCTGATCAGGCATGCCAGCGCATCATCCGCTTCCGTCATATAGCCGCGATGTTTGGTATTCGCCAGCTCCTCCACTACATTGGTGACGATGAAGTCCAGCAGCTTCAGCTTTTCTCCGGTGCTTTTGCCTTGAATACGTTCCAGGAAAATATCATGGTCCTCCACATAGAACAGCAGAACGGCAAATTCCTCCGACAGCAGCTCCATCTCATAAGCAGCCAAGGATTCCTCCAACGGCAGGCCGTTATCCATCTTCCCCTTCAGGAGCCGGGTGACGAAGTTGGAGCGCAGCGTATAATGCTGTTTTTTCATCTCCAGCACCATATGATCCATTTCCGTCAGAGTCCGGTCCACAGCTTGCTGG
>JAEWAA010000472.1 GCA_023391955.1 Bacillota bacterium
GTTTCGCTGAGGGGGGAGGGCAAGGCGGGGATCATCAAAACAGAGGATGAGAACAAGGAGCCGTTGACCTATGAAATCAAGTCGGTAAAAAGCAAAATCATTCCGGTTATACAAGGGGACGATATCGCCTTCCGGGTGGAGCTTGCCACCGAAGGGCGGCTTATGGAAACCTGGAGCATGGAAGCCACCCCTTCCACGCATGAATTTGCTGAAGAAATGAGCGGACTTGTGAAAAAAAGGCTGGAGCAGATGATGAAAGCGCTGATGCGGAAGCTTCAGACTGAATATAAGGTGGATGTGGCGGGTTTTGGCGATAAGCTTGCTGTGGAGCATCCCGCCGTCTGGAAAAAGTTAAAGGAAAATTGGGACGGGGTTTTCAGCACTGCGGAAATTACCTTTCAGTATAAAGTGAAAATTACGGACTTCGGGTCCTTTACCGAAGAGGATTCTTGAGGCGGCTTCACTGCTTTACCCAGAAGGTATTGATATGGGAGATTTGGAACCCCGCCTTTACCATATTGGCATGGCTGGTAGAGCCGTACATAACATCGGTATATACAGCCTTCGCCCCCAGCCGTGCGGCATCCGTCAGACGCTGTTCCAGCAGAGCCTTCTGATTGCCTTTGCCCCGGTGTGGCGGAAAGGTATAATCATTGGCAATGTATCCGGCTTCCCCATGAAGGAAGAGCGAACCCATGGAGGCAGGCTCCCCGCCGATCTGCAGCATGTAATTGATAAAGTCCGGCCGGTAAAAAAACGGCTTGGAGCGGGCCAGCATCTCTCCGCTGATTTCCATCCCCCCGGCGGATTGCGCGATCCAGCCTATAAATTCCTCTGCAGTTTCTTCGGTTACCCGCTCCGCCGGGAACGGCATCTCCGGCTCCCCGCCGCTGTTGGGGCAGGTATACATATACACCAGCTGCTCCGCAGGGAAAAAACCTCTGCTGCACAACGCCAGGCTTACCTCCTCCGTCAGGTGATGAGGAGCCAGTTCAAAGAATGGCGCGGCAGCGGGGTAATGCTCCAGCAGCTTGTCCAGCTCCGGCAGGTCCGCGGGGCCGAAGCCCTTCACCCGGTTATAGTAGCCGGAGGCGGGGTCCGTGGAGTCCCGCAGCAGAACGGAGCAGCCGAAGGGCAGCACCTCCAGCTGTCTTTGCACCGGAACCAGGGAACGACCGGCGTTTAACCGGGTGAGCTCCAGCTCGGCGGCCTCTATATCTTCAAAACGTAGCAAAGGTTTTTTATCCAAGGGGCAGCTCCCTCCTCAAGGGGGTGGTTGGCATTAAAAAAGACGCTCCAGGTGAGCGTCTTGGCTGTTGTGACGGAACAAATGTTCGATTGGTGTAACATTTCAAGTGGAGGGGCCTTATTTCGGCTTCCATATTATGAGTATAAAATACTTTTAAATATAAGTCTATATCTTTACCGGAAAATCCTCTATAGTTTGGTTTGCCTGGCCGGGTAAACTTGAACAGATATAGAAAGAGAGGGTTTTCGGTGGGGAAACGCGTATGGGATTGGGATCATAATTTGAAGGTCCGGTTAGCCGGCGAAGCCTTGTACAATATGCTGTTTTGGATGTACTTTCCGTTTATCACCGTTTATTTCAGTGAAGCCTTGGGCAGCGGTACGGCAGGGATTATGATGTCTCTGCCCCCGTTGTTCAGCATGTTCGGAAGCCTCTTGGGAGGGATGCTCACAGACCGTTGGGGACGCCGTCCCGTGATGCTCCTGGGCGCAGTGCTGCAAACCGTCATGTTCGCCTGCTTTGCCGTATCGCCATCCCCCTGGATGGACTATGCGGCCTTTATCGGCCTGGGGCTGGGCGGAGCCGTCTACCGGCCGGCCAGCTCGGCGATGGTGGCGGATCTTGTCCCGGCGGATCAGCTGCGCCAGGTATTCGCCACCTTCATGACCGCGAATAATGTGGGCGCGGTGCTGGGTCCTGCTTTGGGGTCCTTCTTCTTCTTCCATTACCGGCAGGAGCTGCTGTGGACCTGCACGCTGGTGCTGCTTCTGTATCTGCTGGCGATTTACTTCATGGTGAAGGAGACCATGCCACATGCGGCGGAGGGGCCGAAGGAACCGGTATCCTTCTCCCGCACGGTCCTGGAGCAGTGGAGAGGGTACGGCTTTATTTTCCGGGACAAAATATTCCTGGTTTATCTGATGGCGGGAATTTTTGCGCTGGTGCCCATTATGCAGCTGGATTTGTATCTGCCTGTTTACGTCATTCATCATGTGCCTGCCCAGACCCTGTTGGCCTGGAATGGTGCCTCCCTTACCTTGTCCGGAACGGATATTTTCGGGTGGCTGGTTGGCTTCAACGGCCTTTTGTTCGTCCTGTTCATCCTTCCGGTGACCCGCTGGTTCGCCAAGTGGAGGGAGCGGAATGTGTTTATTCTATCCTCGCTTTTATCCGGCTTCGGCACCTTCCTTGTGGGCTTGCACACCAACCTCTGGTATCTGTTCGCAGTTACGGTCATCTTCACCTTCGGGGAGATGGTCCGTTCTCCCGTCACCCAGAGCTTCATCAGCCGTTATGCGCCTGCGCATGCCCGCGGCCAATATCTGGGGGCCGACAGCCTGCAGAATACCATCGGCAAATTCCTGGCTCCTATGACGGTCGTATTGTCCGGTTGGCTGCCGCCGCTGGCCATATTTACGGTTATACTGGGCTTCGCCCTGGTCAGCATCGGACTGTACTTCCGCCTGTTCCGTCTGTACGGAGAAAAGCAAATTGCAGCTCATGGCGCTTGAGGTCTGCTGTCCCGATGGCGTATACTAAAGCTGGGCTTAAGGCCCCGGTTAGTTGTTGAGGAGGGTTGTGCACATGGTCATCCATTACATTCGGCTGCGGTAAGGAACGCTAAAGAGCATGAGGCTTGCCTGATATTTTTTCAGAAAACACCTCGGGTAGGTTTATTTCGTTATGCGCTTTGACAACCTTACGAAAACGAATGAGGAGGATCATCCATGAACGAGAAACAGCGTACGATGGAAGAGATTTTGGAGCAAGCCCGTATTCACGGGATTGATATAGAGCCTGTTACAGCCAGGCTTAACGAATCGGGACTGGATTTCCTGGCGGTGTTCGCCGATGCGGCGGATGGGGCGCGCTGGGTGCTCCGGCAGCCGCGGCGGTCCGATGTGATTGAATCCGCCACCTATGAGCGGAAGGTGCTGGAGCTGGTTTCCCGGCATCTGCCGGTGGAGGTGCCGGATTGGCGTGTGCATACGCCGGAGCTTATTGCTTACCCCATGCTGGGAGGAGAGCCTGCGGCAACCATCAACCCGGAGCTGAAGCAGTACGATTGGGTGCTGGACCCGGGGCAGCTGCCGGAGGTATTCAAGCAATCGCTGGCAGAGACGCTGGCCGCTCTGCACCGCATCCCGGAAGAGGAAGCGGTGCAGGCAGGCCTCCGGGTGCGCAGTCCTGCCGGGGTCAGGCAGCTCCTGCGGGAGCGGATGGACGAGGTCAAAGCCGCCTTCGGCGTATCCCGAGCGCTCTGGGAGCAGTGGGAGAAGTGGCTTGCCGACGGCAGCCTCTGGCCGGAGCATTCCGCTCTTGTTCACGGGGATCTGCATCCCGGACATATCCTGGTGGATTCTGAGGGAAGAGTAACCGGACTGCTGGACTGGACAGAGGGTGAATATGCCGATCCGGCTGCAGATTTCGTGACGTATTATATGCTGTTCGGAGATGAGGGGCTGGCTGAGCTTCTCTCCCGGTACGAACAGGCCGGAGGCCGGGTATGGCCCCGGATGGCGGAGCATATCAAGGAAACCACGGCGGCCTATCCGATTCTCATCGCCATCTTCGCCATGAAGTCCGGATTGGAGGAGTATAGGCTCATGGCCTGCGGGGCCTTGGGTGTGAATGAGAACGGCGAGGAGCTGACGGACGAAGTCTAACCGTCCTGCTTCAGGAGCATAATAGAAGAACAGCCCGGTGCGAGGACGTGCCGGGCTGTTTTGCTTTTTGATCCTTTTGACAACGAAACTGGGATGATATATGATTGACTAAGTCAATGATTGACCAAGTCAAATAAAAATCCGCAAGATCAGCTGCGGAGCAAGGGAGGGATAGCTTGACCTGCTTTGGGGAACCGTCCATCTTGGACCAGCTACACCACCTATACAGCCAGATGAACACTGCAATGGGCCATTGTACGGGAATCAGCCCCTCCCGGCTGCGGCTGCTGCAGCAGCTGTACCATCATGAAGAGATCAGCCAGACGGCTCTCCAGAAGGAGCTGCAGATCGACAGTGCCGCCATTACCCGCCAGTTGAAGCAGCTGGAGGCGGAGGGCATTATCACGCGGCGGACCAATCCGGAGGACAACCGGATTACACTGGTTCAATTATCCGAGCTGGGCCGCAAGAGGATTATCCATCACCTGGAGGAGAAGGTCCGGTTTCTGGACCACATGCTTCAGGGCTTCAACCAAGAGGAACAGCAGCAGCTTGCCGGAATGATTGCCCGTTTGCAAGCCAACATTCAATTATATAAAGGAGAGGAAACCCAATGAGCATTCAAACGGTAACAAATGATTTCGAAACCATCGTCAGCGGACGCCGTTCCATCCGTCAATACGACCCCTCCGTCGTCATTAGTGAAGAGGAAATGAAGGAAATTCTCCGGAAAACCACCCTGGCTCCTTCCTCGGTGAATATGCAGCCCTGGCACTTCCTGGTGATCCAAAGCCCGGAGGGCAAGGAAAAGCTGGCTCAGCTGGCCAGCTTCAACAAGAAGCAGGTAGAAACCTCCTCTGCCGTCATCGCTGTATTCGCGGATTTGAACAGTGTGGAGAATCTGGATGCGATCTACAGCAGCGCGGTAGAGCTGGGGCTGATGCCCGAGGACATCAAGGCTAAACAAATGGCCTTTATCTCCCAGCATTATGCCACTGCAGCCCCTGAGCTGCTCCGCGATACCGCCCTTATCGATTGTGGTCTTGTATCCATGCAGCTGATGCTGGTTGCCCGGGCCCACGGTTATGACACCAATCCCATCGGCGGCTTCGATAAGGAGCACATTGCCGAAGCCTTCGGACTGGACGCCCAGCGTTACCTGCCCGTAATGCTGATCTCTCTTGGCAAAGCAGCCGAAAGCGGCTATGCGTCCGTACGGCTTCCGGTCGAGAAAATCGCCGACTGGAAATAACCCATTTTCTCCAAAACACTCTAACAAACGAAAAGGATGAACACACCATGATCATTATTCACGCTTCCATCCGTATCAACCCAGCCAAGAATGAAGAGTTCCTGCAGGAGGTTGAGGGACTGCTTGCCGCTTCCAGAGCCGAAGAGGGCAATGTCTCCTATGATCTGTTCCAGGAGGCCGGCAAGGAGCACTCCTACCTGATGGTAGAGGTGTGGAAAAGCCCTGAAGCCGTGGATCTGCATAACAAAAGCAGCCACTTCCAGGCTTTCGTAGGCAAAGCCCGGGAGCTTCTGGCCGAGCCGCTGGGTCTGAATGTATTCAACGGCGAGCAAATCAAAACAGCAGGCCATTAATAGGCTGACGCGCAAAAACGGGAATTCTTCAGGCATAAAGCCTGAGGATTCCCGTTTTATTGTTTGTCGCGGAAGTGGCCGCGTTTACAGCGATTCGCCGATGACCCGTTTGTAATACAGAACAGACAATAAGCCAAAGATGGAGTAAAGTCCGGTATACACCAGCATCACCAGAATCGTGGGTGACAGCATCTCTGTGCCGAAGAAGAACCACCCGGATTTGACGGCGAAATAGCTGTGGCTCAAGCCCACTACCAGCGGGATGCCGAAGTTGAACAGCTGCTTGAAGCGGATGCCGGCAAGAAGGTTCCCGGGGGTGAAGCCCAGCTTCCGCAGGATCGTGTAGCCGCTTTTTTCCTCCTCGCTTTCATCCATCTGCTTGAAATACAGGATACAGCCGGAGGTAATCAGGAAGGTGAGTCCCAGGAAGGCCACAATAAACATAATCAGGCCCATGTTGGTGCGTTGGTCCACCTTAGTCTGGTACTGTGAGAAGCTGTTGAAGGCGTCTCCCTCATGGGTTAAAAAGATCTCATTGGCCGCAGCAATTTGGTTAGAGTCGTCCAGGCTGATTCCGTAATACACCTCGGATACCTTATAGCGTTTGGGCGGGGTAACTGCGGCTGCCGCGGAGATGGTCCGGTAATCCGCTTCATCCACCACCAGCGCTTGGCCGTAATACATGGGTAAAACGGCAATCTTGGAGACGGAGGTGACGGTCAGCGGAATGGTTTTGCCCCCAAGCTCAATCCCGATTTCCACATTGTTGCGCGGAGACAGCATATTAAACAGGGAGGAGGCGGCGCTGAAATGGGCTTCCCCGGGCTTCACGTCCATGCCTACTGCTGTATCCTCCACCATATTGACGGCCAAACCCGATAAATCCGCCATGGCCATCGCGGAAGCATCGACAAATTTGGAGGCCTCAATCTCCAGTTGAAACGAGGGAATCCGAACCTCCCGGAAGCTGATGCTGCTTGCATGAAGCGCTTCTGTGAACCGATCCTTGTCCTTCTCCTTCGTAAAGCCGAAATGCTGGGGAGACACGTCCCTGGCGGTGGTTTCCGCGGAAGTGTACGAGATGTAGCTTAAGGAGAGCAGCCCGATAGCCAGCGCCGATACGGTGGTAATGACCGTTAACAAAAGCGCGTTGGACCGCATCCGGAACATAATGGAGGACAGGGACAGCACCTCGTTTACGGACAGGTAGCCGTTTTTGCTTTTGCGGATCAGATTGAACAAAAAACGTACGGAGCCTTTGTAGAACAGGTAGGTGCCGGCGATTACCGAGGCGAGGATGGCAACCATGGCCATCATCAGCTCCTCCATGGTTGTGAACGCACCGCCGAACAGCCGGGCGGACAGGGCGTAGCCTCCCCCGATGAAGCCTAGGCCCAAGAGCCCCATGATGATGTCCCACACGGAGATGCGTTTAACCCGCTCTTGAGCGGTGGATGTTACCCGGAACAAGGACAGGATGGTCTGGCCTTTGATAAACAGGTAATTCATGAGCATGATCAGCAGGTACACCGTTGCGAAGACGAGGACGGTCTGGAGCAGCGCCTGGGGTGAAAATTGCAGCCGGGCCATTTCGTCCACGCCGATAATCTTGAAGAGAATCATGAGAATCAGCCGGGATACGGCAAACCCTGCCCCGATCCCCAGAATCATGGAGCCGAAGTAGAGAATCAGGTTCTCGGCGCTGAGCAGCCGGAAGATCTTCCCCTTGGTGAGCCCGATTAATTGGAACAGACCGATTTCACGGCTGCGGCGTTTGATGAAAATGGTGTTGGCGTACAGCAGGAAAATCGCTACGATGGCCACTAGCAGGATGGAGGAGGCGCCGATGGCTGCCGCTCCCTTAATGCTCCCCTCCGCTTCGTCCATGGCCGGGTCGTACCGCAGTGTCACGAAGGAAAAATAGAGGGCCACGCTGAAGATCAGCGCGAATACATAGAGATAGTAGTTGCGGATGTTCTTCTTCAGGTTACGCAGGATGATAAAGTGAATGCTCATGGCTGCACCCCGCCCAGCACTCCTTGGGTTTTGATAATATCCCCCAGGAAGGACTGCCGGGTTTCTGTGCCCTTCTCCAGTTGGGTGTAGATTTGCCCGTCCCGGATAAACACCACCCGGCTGCAGAAGCTGGCGGCCATGGGGTCATGGGTAACCATGACGATGGTGGCCTGGCGCTTCTGGTTCATTTCGGACAGCTTGTTCAGCAGGTCGGAGGCGGACTTGGAATCCAGGGCCCCTGTAGGCTCATCGGCAAAAATAATC
>JAEWAA010000538.1 GCA_023391955.1 Bacillota bacterium
GATAAGGACTATAAGGAGCTGCGCTCCGTATTGTCCAAGTACAAGCTTCCGCCATATTATGCCAACATGGGCAATCATGATTATTACCGGGTGTGGATCGATAGGGACGGCAATTGGAATCAGAAGGGCTTTCCCAACGGGCAAACGGATGAGCAGTCGAAAAAAGCGTTTTTGGAGTTTTTTAAGCTGGAGAAGCCTTATTATGAGGTGGAGGTGAACGGTCATCTGATCCTGATGATGTCCCAAGAGGTGTACCAGCAGACCCGAACGGATGTGGGGGAAGGTGCCTGGTATTCGGATGAGCAGCTGAACTGGCTGAAGAGCAGGCTGGCGGCCAATCAGCCCGGCAGGCCGGTATTTGTGATGATTCACCAGCCGCTGCCCGCGGCGGGGCAGGATGGAGGCTCCCACCGGGTGATACCCGCGAAGAAATTCCGGGAGATTCTGAAGCCATACCCCAATGTGTTCGTATTCTCCGGCCATGGGCACCAGGACTTCACCAACGGAACCGCCCATTATTTGAAGGAAAGCTTCCATTGGTTCGTCAATTCCTCCGTTGGACGGGTATTAAACGCCAAGTATGAACATGTCCGGCAGGATTCCGCACAGGGGCTGTATGTGCAGGTTTTCGCCGACCGGGTGGAGCTGAAGGGAAGAGAGTTCAGCACCGGGGAATGGATTCCGGAGGCGGACTGGAAGGTCAAGCTGCAATCTGTTAAAGTATAAACATTGACGACAAATGCCTGACTCCGTATGTTCTTGCGGACAGGTGTAAGAGAGGAATTAAAAAAAGCATGAGCACATCCTTACCACAGGAATTGTTGAAAGAAATCGATAAGCGGCGCACGTTCGCCATTATTTCCCACCCTGACGCAGGTAAAACCACATTGACGGAAAAGCTGCTTCTGTTCGGAGGCGCCATCCGGCTTGCCGGTACGGTAAAAGGGCGCAAAGCCAACCGCCACGCCACCTCGGACTGGATGGAAATCGAAAAGCAGCGGGGGATCTCTGTCACCTCCTCCGTGATGCAGTTCGATTACGAGGGTCACCGCATCAATATCCTGGATACCCCGGGTCACCAGGACTTCAGTGAAGACACCTACCGGACCCTGACGGCTGCGGACAGCGCCGTGATGCTCATCGACTCCGCCAAGGGTGTCGAGGCTCAGACGAAGAAGCTGTTCCAGGTATGCCGCAAGCGGGGCATCCCGATTTTTACCTTCATCAACAAGCTGGACCGGGAGGGCAGAGATCCCTTCGAGCTTCTGGAGGAGATTGAGAACCTGCTGGGGATCCGCTCGTATCCCATGAACTGGCCTATCGGTTCGGGCAAGCAGTTCCGCGGCGTTTATGACCGGGAGAAAACCCGCCTGGAGCTGTTCCAGGGTGACGATCACGAACACCATAATATCAGCGTGCGGGAAGTCAGCGGTTATGACGATCCTCTGGTGAAGGAAGTGGCCGGAGCGGACTATCTGTATGAGCAGCTGCAGGAGCAGCTGGCGCTGCTGGAAATTGCCGGTGACGCCTTCGATTATGAGAAGGTGTGGACAGGTGAGCTGACGCCGGTATTCTTCGGCTCGGCCATTAACAACTTCGGTGTCCAGACCTTCCTGGACAACTTCCTGTCTCTGGCGCCGAAGCCCCAGCCCCGCTCCAGCAGCGATGGCGTGGTGCCGCCTTCGGAGGAGAAATTCAGCGGTTATGTATTCAAGATCCAAGCCAATATGAACCCTGCCCACCGGGACCGGGTGGCATTCCTGCGGATTGTCTCCGGCAAGTTCGAGCGGGGGATGACAGTGAAGCATGTGCGTGCCGGCAAGGACATTAAGCTGGCGCAGCCGCAGCAATTTCTGGCTCAAGACCGGGATATTGTGGATACGGCGTACCCGGGAGATATCATTGGTTTGTTCGATCCGGGCATCTTCCGCATTGGGGATTCCCTGTGCCAGGGCAGCCAGAGGACCTTTGACGAGCTGCCGGTTTTCTCTCCGGAAATTTTCGCCAAGGTATCCATCAAAAACGCCCTGAAGCAGAAGCAATTCCTGAAAGGCATTGACCAGCTGACGGAGGAAGGCACCATTCAGGTGTTCAAATCCATCGGCTTCGAGGATATGATTCTCGGTGTAGTCGGCCAGCTGCAATTCGAGGTATTCGAGTACCGGATGAAAAACGAATACGGCGTCGATGTGCTGTTGCAGCGGCTGCCGTTCCAGTTTGCCCGCTGGATTGTGGATGAGAAGGTGGACCCGGGCAAGTTCCGCGTCAATTCCCAGCTGGTGAAGGATAAAAGCGAGAATTACGTGGCATTGTTCGAAAACGAGTATGCCCTGCGTACCTCTATGGAAAAGAACCCCACGGCCAAGTTCCTGGAAACGGCGCCCTAAACAGACTCATAATCAAAGCCCCTTACCGGTTTAGCTGCCGGATAAGGGGCTTTTTGGCGAAGCCGCTGATCAGACGGGAGGCTGATCCTGCCGGCTCTGCTGAAGCTGCGCAATCTGCTCCATGCTCAGATCAGCCACCTCGGCAATTTCCGGAAGGGTGAGCTTGCCTGTTTCCAGGAGCTTTTTCGCTACCTCTAGCTTGCCTTCTATTTTGCCCTCCATTTGGCCCTCGATCTTGCCTTCCATCTTGCCCTTCTGCCGGGCCTCCCGCTTAAGCTTGGGAAAATCAAACCAGGGTTCAAGCATCTGCCTCACCTCCTTATCTACCCGGATCTGGTAAATATCGTAATGGTTATATAAATAATCGGTGATGTTTTGGAGCACCAGCAGAAGCCGTTCAAAATCGCCGGTATCTAATTCATCATCATTATAAAGACCTTCCAGCTGCTCCAATGTCCGCGAAATAATCGCCTTTAGCACATTGAACTCGGCAAGCATCCGCTGACGCTTTTCTTCGTCTGCCAAGCCGCTTCGCGCAATATGCTGCAGACGTTTCCTTATTCGGAAAACCTGGAGGGGAATCAAGGCATACAGCTGTTGCCTTACCAACTCCTCACCCGTAAAAGTCCAATAGCGGAGAGTGGGCGCCTGATAAACGGCCGTTTGCCCGTCCGGAAAATGCAGCTTCAGCTCCACCGTTTCTCCGATCCGCTCATTCTCTTCCAGGAAAATAACCAGCTGCCGCGGAAAAAATAAATCGATGGTTTCCGTTTGTGCTGCACTTGAGGAGCGGTAATGCTCCAGAGCGTGGCGGAAGCCGTATTCAAACATCCGGACCGCCATTGCGGAATCATTCAGGGTTTGAAACTCCACATGAAATTCTTTTTTGGCGCCGGAGACCGCCACCGTCAAGAAAGCGTCCCCTTCAACTGTACCCAATCTGTCCGTGATAAACCGGCTGTTGGCATACCGCAGCTTGACCTCTTCCACCCGGAAGCTTTCGTGAAACAATCCGTTAATCAGCCGGACCACGGTGCGTTTGGACAAACGGAACAACGTACGCATAATGTGATCCAGCCGGATTTGCTCCCGTTTTGTCCGTTTTTTCCCTTTTTCGGCCATGCACTATCCTCCCCCATTATACCATACTTCTGAACCGGGACCGGATGCACCCGGGTTTTCCGTCCAACAAAAAAACGCCAACTGCTCCCGCAAGGGGAGCAATCAGCGCATGCTTTGCGTCTTCGTATATGCTTGTGGCAAGCATAACATACGGCTGGCCGGATGTCGAGAAGCGGCTGCTGCACAATTTTGTAAGGGGCTGCACTTCGCCTGCTCCAACCGGCGGTTCTGTACATAGGATATGGATGATGGGCATCACGCAATTTGACGGGAAAAGAGGGGACGGACACGTGCAGAGGTTTGTTCACAGCAAGTGGAGGAAGACGGAGGCCATCAAGGTGAATCCTGTGGTGAGGGAGCATATCCCCGATACCCGGCAGTTAGGGAGGGCTACCCTGCAGTCGATGCTCTCCGAATACGGCATGGTGTATGTTAAACCCGACAAAGGCACCTTCGGCAAAGGCGTCATCCGGGTAGAACAAGACGGCGCAGGCTTCAAGTTTCAATCGGGAACGACAATCCGGTCCTTTGCCTCTTATGACGGCCTGTATGATGGCCTCAAGCAGCTAACGGGAAAACGGCTGTATCTGGTTCAAAAGGGGATCCATCTGCTGAAGCACGGCGGCAGACGGTTTGACCTCCGGGTTATGGTGCAGAAGAGCCCCGCAGGGCGTTGGGAGTCCACGGCTATGGTCGGCCGTGTGGCGTACCCCGGTAAAATCGTCACCAATTACCACAGCGGCGGCACCCTCAAGTCGGTGCCCGCCCTACTGCAGGCCCATATGGGACCGGTGGAGCTAACAGCCTTTACAGGGGGGCTGAAACGGCTGGGAGTATCTGTTGCCAAACAGCTGGAGACGGCCTATCCCGGCATCAAGGAGATCGGTATTGACATTGCGGTGGACCGGAGTCACAAAAGCTGGATTCTGGAGGTAAACACCTGCCCGGATCCGTATATTTTCCGTATCTTAAAGGATAAGGAGATTTTCCGCCGGGTCATTCGTTATGCCAAGGCCTACGGACGGATTAAGTCCAAGTAACCTTCATATTGTAGCATTTTCGTAAAAACTTCCTACTGCTCTCCTTTCATTTTGGTGTATAGTAGAGAAAGCAAGCATGTTAAGGGACTCATGCACCAAGAGCCGCGTTGAAAGGAGCAGCAAGCCATGCAAGTGATGTACCGCTTTAACCGTTTTATTGAAAAATGGATGCCTTTTGTAACGCCATGCAGCCTGCTGCTTGGCGTCTTGTTTTCCACCTGGCTCACCTCGTATTCCTTCCTTGTCCCCTGGATCTTCGCCTTTATGACCTTTGCCGGAGGGCTGGGATCGGGCTTCAAGGACATGAAAAAGGTGATGCAGCACCCGGCCCCGCTGTTGGCCTGTATGCTGATTCTGCATATCTGGATGCCGCTTATTGCCTGGGGTGCCGGTCATCTGTTCTTCTCCAGTGATCCGTACACCATTACCGGAATTGTACTGGCCTTTGCTATTCCCACAGGGATTGTCAGCTTTATGTGGGTCAGTCTTTACCAGGGCAATATCGCTCTTACACTGTCTATTATTCTGGTAGACACCTTTCTGGCTCCGTTTGTGGTGCCTTTTACCCTGCGGCTTCTGGTAGGAGCCAATGTGTCCATCGACATCTGGGGAATGATGCAGGGGCTTATCTGGATGGTGGTGCTGCCGTCGTTGGCGGGGATGACCTTGAACCATTGGACCAAAGGCGGTGTCAAAACCACTCTGGCTCCGAAACTGGCTCCCTTCAGCAAAATCGGACTGATTTTGGTCGTGGCCATCAACGCTTCCGTGGTTGCGCCTAACTTTAAGCATATTGACGGTAAATTCCTGGCAGTGGCCGCCACCATTCTGTTTATTGCGGCTTCGGGCTATGTATGGGGTTGGTTGACCGGCAAACGCCTGAAGGGGGATAAAGGGGTTATTGTAGCGATGACCTTCAACAGCGGCATGCGCAACATCAGTGCAGGAGCTGTTATCGCGGCCACCTATTTTCCCGCTCCGGTGGTGTTCCCGGTTATGGTAGGTACGCTGTTCCAGCAGATTCTGGCCTCCACCTATGCCCATTTTTTAAGCAAAACCTATGGTCACCGCGATGAAGGGGTTCCGGCTCCGGCCAAGGTTAAACCTCCGGCCAAACCCAGGGATTTAGCAGCCAAAGGCTAAAAATAATAACCGGCGGACCGTCCTAAGGGACAGTTGCGCCGGTTTTTTAGGGTGTGTCTGAAAACTCCGAGTTTGCAAACACGGCCTAGCTTAATGCTGCAGATTTTGCTTAAGTGTATTTACAAGTTCCTGCTGGATCTGTTCATCCGTATGGGTCCAGATGATTTCAAAAAGTACACCCAAGCCGGGCAGCGCACGGTCATCCCCTCCGATGGAGCCTTCAATGACCTCGCGCAGCTCTTCATTGCTTTTATCCTCCACCCGGCGAACAATCGCCTGACGCAAATCCAGATTCATTTGCCTAATCCCCCGTTTCAAGAAACTGATATTCCTTTACTAATATGCGCAACCCTGCCCGGGTTCATGCTCTCCGAGGGTTTACAGGTGGTTCCAGCAGCAGGGTCCGGGTTATGCTACAATGAAAAGATAAAGCATACCGCGGCGAAGGGAGCCAGGAGGATGAAAAAGCAATTTGCGGTGATCGGAATGGGGCGTTTCGGCTCCAGTGTGGCGGAATATCTGAACAAGCTGGGGTATGAGGTACTGGCGGTGGACGAAAATGAAGCCAGAATCAAGGAGATCAGCGACCGGGTAACCCACGCCGTTCAGGCGGATTCTACCGATGAGGATGCTCTGCGCAGCTTGGGGCTCCGCAATTTTGATGTAGTGGTGGTGGCCATCGGGCAGGATGTCCAGGCCAGTATCATGACCACTTTGATTCTGAAGGAAATGAATATTCCCAACATTATCGTCAAGGCAACAAGCGAGCTCCAGGGTAAGGTGCTGGCCAAAATCGGCGCCGACAAAGTCATCTTTCCCGAGCGGGATATGGGCAAACGGGTGGCGCATCATCTGATATCGCCGCATATTCTCGATTACATCGAGCTGTCGGAGGAGCATAGTATTATAGAGATCCGCGCCGGAGAAGCAATGGCGGGACAATCCCTGCGGGAGCTGGATATCCGGGCCAGATACAACTGCAATGTTATGGGCATCCGCAGAGGGGACAAGCTTAATATTGCCCCCAACGCAGACGACAAGCTGCAGAAGCAGGACATTCTGGTGATTATCGGGGAGAATGCGAACCTGAACCGGTTTGAAAAAACAATGACATAAAGGTGGAACAAAAGCATGATGATTACATCGGCGGCCAATCCCCGGGTAAAGGGCTGGAGTGCTCTTCTGACCAAACGGGGCCGGGATGAACAGGGCGCTTTCCTGCTGGAGGGTGTGCATCTGATCGAGGAGGCACTCCGTTCCCAAGCGAAGGTAAAGACCATCCTTTACAATCTCGACAGGGAGCTGCCTGCTGAGTTGGAGCCTTACCGTCCTGGCCGTCCCATGGAGGAGCAAGGCAAGGCTATAGAATGGGTAGGCGTAAGCGAGGCGGTTTTGGCCAAATGTACGGAAACCAAAACCCCCCAAGGAGTTGTCGCCGTATGCACCAAGCCGGAGTATGACGCTGCGGCTTTCCTGGAGCACAAGCTTGCCCTTGTGGTAGCGGTGGACGGCGTGCAGGATCCCGGCAATCTGGGGACGATCATCCGCACGGCCGATGCCGCGGGAGCTACAGGTGTACTGCTGGGGCGGGGTACGGTGGATTTGTACAACCCCAAAACAGTCCGCTCCACGATGGGCTCTCTGTTCCATTTGCCCATCGCGGAATGCGACCTGAAGGAGCTGCTGCCTATGGCAGGCCAAAAGGGAATCCGGCTGGTGGGGACCCGGCTGGATGCGCGGCAGCATTGTTACGACTTAGATCTGACCCAACCCGTCTGGTTTCTCGTAGGCAACGAAGGCAGCGGGTTGTCGCCCGAGCTTTCCCCATACGTAAACGAGGACATCATTATTCCTATGCCCGGCCAAGCGGAATCTCTGAACGTGGCTATGGCCACAGGCATTCTGCTGTACGAGGCAGTCCGGCAGCGGCATTATAGGGATTGAATCTTTTTGAAACCCTTCCCAAATTATCTTCGTATGTAAAAAGAAGGATAAATTGGTGGGAGGGATTCTTTTGATATCACCCGAACGGACAGTCATTGATTTATTTACTTTTTTGTTTACGAAACACCGGCACCGCTTGGTCACCGTTACCTCAGAGCAGCAATACCAAGATCTTCTTCGGGAGTTGAAGGCAAGCGGCACCACTTTTCGGACACGCGTGAATCATGAACCGAAAGTGACATACAAGACCGGCGCTTCACCCGACTATCCCGGATCGGTTTCGGCCATGGGCTTTAATACCGAATTTGATGTTTTTGTGAAGAAGGCAAACCGGACTCACGCGGAACAGGTCTGGAACAAGGTGCGGAAAAGCAGTTAGACTCCATCCGTCTAAAGGTTGCCCAATAAGCCTGCAGGAATTTCCTGCAGGCTTTTATGCTGCCTGCGGAGAATAATACGCCAATCATTTCATCAGGTACGGTTTTTGCGCGGAAAAAAGTTATATCAGGTATATTGCATGAAATTTCCCGGCGGGAGATGATGCTTATATAAGCCTGATGAAAGATTTATGGCCGCAAACAGCCTGTTCAGGTTGTCTGAAGTGAATTCGTATACCAAGCCTAACCTCCATATGGCTTCATCGGCAACGACTATGTGATTACAGATTCAGGAGGAATCCGATTGAGCAAATATTCGCTGCGTTTACTTTCGTACAGTCTGGTTTTAGGCATGCTCCCCGCGGTGCTGATCGGCTTCGTTTCCCATTCCATGGCCTCCGGGGATATTGAGAAAAAGGTAAAAGAGGTGAATATGGAGTGGCTGGCGCAAACCCAGATGCGGGTGGAGCAGATGCTCAAGTCCATCGAAAAATCCGCCACCCAATTCGCCAACTCCTCTTTGGTCAAAGCCTCCATGAACACGGCGTACAGCAATTCAGATTTTGAATCGGTCCGGGAGCTTTCCAAGGAGCTGTACAATCTGCAATCCGGCGACGCGGTCATTACCCAGGCGTATCTGGTGAATTTTAACCGCAACTGGGTACTGAACCTAAATGTCCTGAAGCCGCTGGAGCACTTTGAGGATAATCAGGAATTCGCCCGGTATGCCAAGGAGCCGAAGAGCATTCTGTGGTATACGGGGATGGCTCCCTCCAATGGGGACGAGTTTGCAGATTCGGTGGAATCCATTACCCTGGTGCACAAAATCCCCATCCTGCCCCAGACCGACAAACCCCAGGGATTGTTGGTGATCCGGATCGTGGCATCTGAAATCAACGAGGCGTTGACCTCGTCCAATATATCCAACCGCAATTATATTCTCGACCGGAATGGAGCGGATGTGCTGGCCTCCGGGACGGAGGAGAACCGTTATGCCGCCGTGAGCCTTGCTGTGGAGCAGCGTCTCAAGACTGCCCAGGACGAGCGCCAGGGTCAGGGACTCTTCAATACGAAGCTGGACGGTGAGGAAATAGCTGTGCTGTACCGCACCTCCACCTACAACAGCTGGACGTATGTGTCGGTGGTATCCATTGGTGAGCTGAAGAAGGAAACGGCCAAAATCGCCCAGCTGACCTTCCTGGTCTGCGCCTTGCTTCTTCTTATCGTCGTTGCCGCGGCGCTATATGGCAGCAGGAGGATGTACAAGCCCATCGGCAATTTGCTGGAGGTGGCCAGCAGGCTGGGTTCATCCGGCCAGGAGCATCAGGGCCAGCCCAAGAAGGATGAACTGGAATATATCAAGAACAGCATGCAGTCTCTGGCTGTTTCACGGGACCGGGTGGAGCAGCAGATGCTGGGGCAGGCCAGCCATCTGAAGGAGTTTTTTGTGCTGAAGCTGTTTACCGGCCAAATGACGGAGAACGATTACCTGTTCCGCTCCTCCCGGGAGGGTTTCCCCACAGGCTGGAAGTGGCTGGGGGTGCTGGCGCTCCAGATCGACAACCTCCAGGAAACCCGCTACAGCGAGGTGGACCGGGAGCTGCTGCTGTATGCCATAAGCAACATTGCCCAGGAGGTGCTTCCGGCCTCCATGCGTTTTCCCCCGATTACCATCAACCAGTCCCAGGTGACACTGCTGGCTGCGGAACAGGAGGACCGGGAGGAGGTCCGGCGCCTGTTCTATGAAGTGGCGGAAGGCATCAAGCGGTATGCCGACCAGGTGCTGCAGCTGAAGGTGAGCATCGGCATCAGTAATCCGTACGTGCAGCTGACCGATACGGTGAAGGCATTCGGCGAAAGCCTGACGGCACTGAAGGCCCGGATCAACCTGGGTCCGGAGATCATTGTGCATTACGGGGATATAGAGAACACTCCGGGGACGGACCATTACGAAAATTCCCATTTGAAGGTGCTGGAGGAACGGTTAGTCTACGCCATCAAGGAGCTGCAGCCCAAAAGTGCGTCCACGGTTTTCCAGCAATATTTGAATGCGCTTTTGTACAAAGAGGGGCATCTGGAGAAGCATCAAATCCTGCTTGTCCAGCTGGCTTCACGGTTGATCCAGCTGGTGCAGGAGCAGGGAATTTCCCTGCAGAAGGTGTGGGGGGACGAAGGGGTGATGGAGAGGCTGTTCCACCTGCAGACCCGGGAGGAAATTATCCATTGGTTCGATTCCAAGCTGTTCGGTCCTATGATCAAGGCCTTATCCGAGAAATCGGAGAGCCAATATATCAAGATCGCCGACAAATTGGTGCAGATGATCCAGGAGCATTATGACCGGGATATCACCCTGGAATCCTGCTCGCAGATTCTTAATTATCATCCCGTTTATCTGAGCCGGATTTTCAAGCAGGAGATTGGCATTCCCTTCAGTGAATATCTCACCGATTACCGGATGAAAATGGCCAAAACCATGCTGGAAACCACGGACCTGAAGATTTCAGAGATCAGCGAACGGCTGCATTACAATAACGTCAGCTCCTTTATCCGGAGCTACAAGAAAATGTATCATCTCACACCCGGACAGTACCGGGACAAAATTTTGAAGGAGAAGCTGGAGTAAAAGGAAGGGACAGCTGACGTGTATTAAGCCCGGAGGCTCGATGGGGTATATCCCTTGACGGCCTTGAACACCCGGTTGAAGGTACGGATATTATTGAAGCCGCATTCCATAGCCACGGTAGTGATGGATTGTCCTCCAGAGAGAATCAGCTCCTCGGCGGCATCCGCCCGGATCGCGTTCAGGTAGTCCTTGAAGTTGGTGCCTACCAGGCTTTGGAACAGCCGGCAAAAATGGAACTCGCTCATGTTAAAATGGGCGGCGGTTTCCGGAAGGGTCAGCGGCTCCCTGTAATGCTCCTCCAAATACTGGATAATGCCCTGCATGGTTTTGAGCCCCGTAATCCGTTTGTTTTCCTGCCGGGAGTCCAAGGGAGAGCCGGGGATAGTGCGCTGGAAGAGGCCGCACAGCTCCAGCATTTTGCCGGTGACAAACATAGAGTAATATGGCTTGCGCTCTGTCATTTCCCGGTGGACGTCCTGGAATATATCCCGGATCCCGTCCAGCACCGAGAGGGGAAGCCCATGCTCGCGGAGCATGGAGCCTGTAATGAAGGAGTGGTCGAAGCGGATATGCTGCGGCCAGTTCCCGTGGCAGCCGATGAGGCTGGGCTGGAAAATCAGAATATCAATAGCGGAGTTTTTGTCCACACTGTCATAAAAATGGATATCGCCGCTGCAGCAAACGGCTACCTCGCCCTTCTGCAGGGTATGAATTTCCCGGTTGATGCCGAAGCGCAGGGTGCCCTCCCGGACCAGCACAAGCTCCACATCCGGATGCCAATGGGCATGGAAGGAGAAGGAGTTGCGCTCATGCCTGTATATCCGCAGGGGCAATTCAGGGGGATAGGAGCGTTTTTCGTAATAGGCCTTCATCGGGCAAACCTCCTTGTGCCGGGCTCGCTGGCAGTCAGCGGCAGAGGGGAAACGGAGCAATTTTTGTCCAGTGGCGGGCAATTAATTACTGTCTGGCTTCGCAGGCGAAGGCTATAATGGGAATCACTTCTGTATGCGCGCTGCAGATTAATCTGATTATACAAGGATGTGGAAGGATGTTCAAAACCAAAGCAGCCTCCGATGCGGCTGTTGACGGCACAACCGGAACACCGCTGGGGGGATTTGGGACGGGAGCGGTGAAATTCTGCGCCCATACCGGCACCTTCGCTGCGGTGACGCAAGCGCCTGCGGATCAAAATGACTATATGCCCATGGGAGAGACCCGGCTCCAGCTCTATACCAGCCGGAATGGCCATGCGGCAGGTGTACCAACCCTGAAGTCGGAGGTGGCCAACGGCCGTTCTGCTGATGATGCCATATGGCCGCTGCACCGTGTTTATTTCGGAACCGTTCAGGATATCCGGATCCACATGCTGGCTTTTGCCCCTTTTGACCCGTCTAATGTGGAGCTGATGTCTCTGCCTTACGCTTTTTATGAGTTGGAGCTTCACAATGAAGCGGACAGTGCTGCTGAGGCGGCCTGTGCTTTCCAATTGGATATGAAGGTGGACTCGGTCTATTCTGCCGGCAGCAGGGGTTTTGCCTCCCGGGGCTGGACGGTTTTGGCCGGAAGCAGTGATCCTGGTGCGGTTCTGACGGTTGGCGGCGGTGAAGGATTTCTGGAGGATGGGTTATGCGGCCAGCCTCTGGCCGATACGCTGAACCGGGTGGCGGTGAAGGTGAAGCTGGCTGCCCGCGAGAAGAAAACCATCCGTTTTGTGCTGGCCTGGTACGACGATGCCGATCCGGAGCGGCATTATTATCTGGGACGTTATGACAGCTCCGCCGCCATTGCCGGGCTGGGTCTGGAGCATTTTGACACATTGAAGGGAAAGGCTGTTGAGCTGGTGGACCGGATGAGGAGCTCCAACCTGCCGGAGTGGCTGGTGACCCACACCCTGAACACACT
>JAEWAA010000582.1 GCA_023391955.1 Bacillota bacterium
ATGTACCGCCACTGGCACCAGAGCAGCAAGCCCAATCCACTGCCAAGGCCGGAAATACAGGTCATACCCCACCAGCGGGAAAAAGAACAGCAGCCCCGGCATCGGAATACAGGCGGCGATAAACGCAGAGGACAGCAGCAGGCTGGCGCGTTTGCTGTCGTAGTAGAACATCAAGCTGCCGATAATCACAGCGGTCAGCACCGGCGCTATTTCCATACCGGTAACAGGATCCAACAGATAGACCACCAGACAGGATGCAAACAAAATCACTTTATCGGTTAAATTCATCATCGTCGTATTCGTCCCCGCGGTACCGGCATCTTTGCAGCTTCTATTCTAACACACCACCATGATTTTCAGGCGGACAAGTTCAGGCCGGAAATGACATTTGTCATGCCGGTCTCCTGACACAGCGCACTTATCCCCCGGGGCCACAGCGGTTAACATAGTGGTATAAAGACTTGAGAGGCGGAGGCCACATATGGTGATTAAAGTAAAAAACCTGGTGAAGCGGTACGAGGATCTTTTGGCATTGGATCATCTGTCCCTGGAGGTGCGGGAAGGGGAAATTTTCGGTTTGCTTGGTCCTAACGGCTCCGGTAAAACCACCATCATCAACTGCATCCTTGCCCTGCTGGATTACGATAAGGGCGAGGTGGAGGTGTTCGGCAAACCCATGAAACCGGACTCCTATGATATCAAGCGGGATATCGGCATCATCATGCAGAACGTGGCCGTTTTTGAAGAGCTGACCGTTTATGAGAATATCAACTACTTCTGCGGCCTTTATATACCGGACAAAACGGAGCGCAAAAAGCTTGTTAAGGAAGCCATTGAATTCGTCGGTCTCGAGGATTTCACCAAGTATTATCCCAAGAAGCTCAGCGGCGGCCTCCTGCGGCGCCTGAACATTGCCTGCGGCATTGCCCACAAGCCCAAGCTGATCATTCTGGATGAGCCTACCGTGGCTGTCGATCCCCAAAGCCGGAATAAAATCCTGGAGGGCATCGTGCGGCTGAACGAACAGGGCGCCACGATTGTGTACACCTCCCACTACATGGAGGAGGTCGAGCAGATCTGCTCCCGCATCGTGATTATGGATAAGGGCAAGGTAATTGCCGCAGGCACCAAGGAGGAGCTGAAGGGGATGATCGCCATGGGTGAAAAAATAACCGTGGAAACCTTCGCTCCCGTCCAGCCCGAGGTGCTGGCGGCGCTCCGGAAGGTGCCGGGCATCGAATCCGCGGAAGCCACCGACAGGACCCTGTCCATTAAGTCCGGCAAGGGCCGCAATAATCTGGAGCATGTGCTGGAGTTTTTGAAAGCGCGGGAGATCAGCTTCGGGCGCATTTACTCTGAGCTTCCCACCCTGAACGACGTGTTCCTGGAGATTACCGGCAAGGAATTGCGGGACTAAATAGCCCTTGGGAGGTCTGTTATGTTTTCACATATATTTATTGTCCGCATGAAATGCCTGCTCCGCAACAAGGAGCTGATGTTTTGGACACTGGTGTTTCCGCTTTTGATGGCTACCTTCTTTAATATGGCCTTTTCCGGCTTGAACAGCGCCGAAGCATTTAAGCCTATTGAGGCCGCCGTGGTAAACGACGCGGGATACAAGCAGGACACGTCCTTCCAGCAAACCCTGACAGCAGTTTCCAACGGGGACAGCCGGATTTTCAACCTGAAGGAGGTTTCTACCCGGGAGGAAGCGGAGCAATTGCTGGAATCAGGGGAGATTGAGGGGTTCTTCAGCGTGGAGGGAACGCTCGCGCTGACAGTCAAAAAATCCGGCTTGAATCCCAGCATCATGAAAAGCTTCGCCGACCAATACCAGCAGACGGCATCGGCAGTCGGACAGATTCTCAAGTCCAATCCCCAAGCGCTGCAAAACGGCCTGCTTCAAGATATGGGCCTCTCCCGCGATTATGTGACGGAGGTGTCGTCTAGTGGGGCCGCTCCCAACAATGTCCTGAACTATTTTTACAGCCTTATCGCCATGGCTTGTTTTTACGGCAGCTTCTTCGGCCTGCAGGAGGTAACGGACATCCAGGCGAACCTGTCCGCCCGTGCGGCACGGATCAATATGTCGCCGGTCCATAAGCTTAAGGCGTTTGTGGCAGGACTTTCCGCGGCGCTGGTGATCCAGTTTGTGGAAATCCTGATTCTGCTGGCCTACCTGGCTTTTGCCCTCCATGTAGACTTCGGACCACGGATCGGCTATGTGCTGCTGACGGCTTTTGTCGGCTGTATTCTGGGATTGTCCTTCGGTTCCCTGATCAGCGCCGCCGTCAAAAAAAGCGAAGGGCTCAAAACCGCCATTCTGATCAGCGCCACCATGGTTGGCACCTTCATGGCGGGTATGATGATGCTCAATATGAAGTACATCATCTCCCAGAATGCGCCCATTCTGTCCTATCTCAACCCAATCAACCTGCTGACCGATGCCTTTTACTCCCTCTATTATTATGATACCCTGGACCGGTACCTGCTGAATTTGGGCCTGATGGGCGTTTTTGCCGTGGTCTTCTGCCTGGGAACCTATGCCATAATCAGGAGGCGGAAATATGCCAGTCTTTAAGCTGTGTTTGAAAATTATCCAGAAGAACCTGCCCGCCATCTCCATATATGTCGTCATCTTTCTGGTCATCTCTACTCTGATTACCGTCTCCAATGTGAACCAGCAAACCAAGGGCTTCAATCAAACCAAGGCCAAAATTGTCTTTTTGGCAGAGGAAAGCACACCGCTTGTGGAAGGCTTCAAAAAAGAGCTGTCCCGGACGGCCCAGCTGGTGGAGCTTCCCGATGAAAAAGAAAAGCTGCAGGATGCCCTGTTTTTCCGCGATGTTACCTACATCCTGCGCATCCCGGCCGGTTTTACAGAGTCCTTCCTGAAGGGTGACGGGCTTCAGCTTCAAAAAACCGTCGTGCCCGGTTCCGTGGAGAATGCCTATGTGGATTTGACCGTCAATCAATACTGGCGCTTAGCGGCATTGTACGCAAAGAACAATCCCGGCATCACCCAGCAGGATACAGCACAGCGGGTGGAACAGGACATGGCGGTAGACACAACAGTAAAGCTGTCCAATCCGGAAGGCAAGAAGGATATTTCCCAAAGCTTCCCCGTCTATTATTTCAACTTCCTGGCGTATACGCTGACCTCTGTGCTGATTCTGGGGGTATCCGCTATTATGATCGTGTTTACCAACAAGGATCTGAGCCGCCGGAATTTCTGCTCCCCCTTGCGGACGGGAAGCATCAATCTGCAGTTTTACCTGGCCAACCTGGTGTTTACCGGGGCAACCTGGCTGTTAATGACAGGCGCCTGCTTTATCTTCGATCCGAAGGATTCGTTCACGCCTAATATGATTTATTTGCTCCTAAATTCCCTGGTCTTTACCCTTTGTATTGCCAGTGCAAGCTTTCTTATCGGCAATCTGGTGAAAAGCCGCAACGCCATCAGCGCCATTGCCAACGTGGCGGCTCTGGGCCCGGCTTTTATCAGCGGCGTCTTCGTACCCCAGGAATTTATCGCCGGTCCGGTGCTGCGTTTAGCCAGCTTCACCCCAACCTACTGGTACGTCCAGGCCAACAGCAAAATCGGCAGCCTCACGGACTTCTCCTGGTCCAGCCTCACCCCTGTCTTTAACAACATCCTCATCACCGCAGGCTTCGCCGTTGCCTTCTTCGCCATATCGATGGTGGTGGCCAAGCGGAACCGGTTGAGGGCGTAGGATAAAATAATATAATTCTATGACTATATTTTGGAATAAAAATAACCGCCTGAATAAAAACAGCCGGTTATTTTTTATTACCTTTTTGGATTTATGATTATTCTTTACTGATCAAGGAAATATATTCAAAAAAGTCAGGAGAATCGTCTGTATTATAGTTTTGAATAGCTCGGATTATTTTTTCGTACAAGTGCTGTCTAAGGTCATTTCGATCAATAATTGCTGACTGATTACACATTTTATTAATTGCTGGATCAAACATAAAAAGAATTTGTTTCATTGAAAGCATGTCCCCATTTTTTGCTTCTTGAACTAAATTGAACAACTCCCCATCTCCTATTTTAATCACCTCGCAGCATATTTTCCCCTGCTGTTAAAATGAAATATCTAAAAGATACTTTTTTAATTTTTTCAAAGCAGCAAGCCTTACTTTAGTTACTGCTTGCTGCGAAACATGCAACTTTCGGGCTATATCCTTATCCAACAGACCACCTGAGTAATACAAAGTAATAATCTTCATTTGTCTTGGTGTCAAACAACTGATTGCTAAAAACAAATGTTCATTTTCCAACGAAGAACGAAAATCATCACAATTAAAATGATGATTCTCTTCAACCATCTCAATATTATTCGTTACATATAAATGATCACCCAAAGAAATTTCACTATCTAAATATGGGACGTCAAATATTAGCAAATTCCTACTTTGTAAGACTTTATTCCTCCTATGAAAATCAACATCGGAGATAGATAATATTTGATCGTTTTGATAAATGTAAAAGCGTAAGTTCTCAGATTAGCTTGAAAAGAGAACTTAAGCTTTTTAATTCTTGTTGATCCTTTTTTGGGTTTATATGGAACTTTCTCCTCATAATCTGCGTCTAATCGTTAGAAATCCTTTTTCAAAACAGAATAGGATTTTAGATTATTTATTTTTTAGGAGTGATTGGACATGAACATCCGGTTAATGCTCTGCCTTACCATTTTTGCAGCCGCTTTGTCCGGCTGTTTTCAATCTGCATCTCCTGGCGCAAGCACCGCCCCACCGGTTCCATCGCCTAGTCCTGCCATTTTTTCAAGTCCTGCGGTGTCCCCCTCCGGAGAGCCTCAATATTTGCGGATGAATCCTGATGAGAAACGGTTTCCTGTAACGGACCGTAATCACATCACCTTTCTCTTTTCCTCAAATCTGGAATTAAACCGGAGTCTTCTGGAGCAAGCTTTACCAAAACAGCTGGTAAGCAATCATCCTGAAAGAACAAGCTTATCCTACACCTTGGAGTGGCAGTCCGGCAAAGAGTTTGCTCTGACGTTCTCGGATTTACTGCCGAGGGAGATTATTCATTTCCAGGTTGATTATCCATCTGTTGACGGGCATAGGCGGATAAATGAAGATATACCCCGTTTATCGAAAGGTGCAGTCCAATACCGGGAGAGCAGCATACCACCAGCTATTGTTGTAACAGAACTGGAGCCGTTCCAGCACCGATACTTGCCACTAGTCAAACCACACCAGCAATTGGCCATACATGCAGAGACAGGAGTGTCTTACACTCTGGCTTACGATAATGCCGGTCTGTACCTCACAAATCTATCTGACAGCACCTCAAGGTCCTTGCCTTTGCCTGCTGCAGAAGATGGCCTTAGCCTGAAGGATATTCATGGATACCAACCTGTAATCCTGCCCAACATTCTCCATATGAATAATTTTTATGCTGTTATGTCCCACTCTCAGGTTTTACGGATCAACACCGACACAGGCAAAAGCCAACCCGTTTATTCTTCCGTCAAGCCAATTGTGGGTATGGCTTCTTCTCCCAACGGCAAGCTTATCGGACTTATGGTCCAAGACAAACGGTTTATGTCAGAGGCGGATTTAGTCATCATTGACGAGAAAGGACGGGTTCAGGATACCTTTCCAAAAGCGGCTTATCTTTCCCATAGCGACGGATACATCAATACCTATGCTTTGGAATGGGCGGACGATAACACAGTAAGAGTCAGAACCGAATTTCCGGAGAAACAGGAGCAGGGTTACAAGGAGTTCAATCTTGCTGCACGCTCGATAGAGGCATTACCGGACTTTGAGCAGCATCGGAAACTTTTGGAAAAGCTTGCGGAAAAAGAACGGGACTTTTTCCCCGCTTTTTCTCCTGACCAAAGCAGACTGGCTTATGCCACCCGTTCCAACGACGGATTTTTCACGGAAATATGGGCGACGGATTTAACAGGCAGCACAGAACGGTTCGTAGGAATCGGGCAGTTCTTGGGTTGGATATCGGAAACAGCGATAGCATGGGCCGAATATGGCGCCGGGGAACCGGACTTCGGGAGGTAAAGCAAAAATCCGGGAAAGGACTGTAGTCCCCACCCGGTTTTTTATGTCTTGCGGTTTTGCTCTCTTAACGGAACTGGGCATTGTGCAGACGGCTGTAGATACCGTCCTGCTCCAGCAGCTCCTCGTGGGTGCCGGTTTCGGCGATGCCCTCCTCCGTCACCACCACAATCCGGTCTGCGTTCCGGATGGTCGCTAGACGGTGGGCAATCACCAGCGTGGTCCGCCCTTCCGACAGCTCCGCCAGAGACTGCTGGATGGCTGCTTCGGTTTCCGTATCCAAAGCCGAGGTAGCCTCATCCAGAATCAGAATGGGCGGATTCTTCAGGAACATCCGGGCGATAGCCAGGCGCTGCTTTTGGCCGCCGGAGAGCTTCACGCCCCGTTCGCCGATAACCGTCTCCAGCCCTTCCGGCTGGGATTCGATCAGCTCCTCCAGCTTGGCGCGGCGGGCAGCCTCCCGGATATCCGCCTCGGTGGCATCCAGGCGGCCGTAAGCGATATTCTCCCGGATGGTGCCGGAGAAGAGAAATACATCCTGTTGGACAATGCCGATCTGCCTGCGCAGGGAGTTCAGCGTGAAGGAACGGATATCTGTACCGTCCACCGTAATGCGTCCCTCCTGCGCGTCATAAAACCGCGGCAGCAGGCTGCACAGTGTGGTTTTGCCGGCGCCGGAAGGCCCCACAAAGGCTATGGTTTCTCCGGCCCGGATATCCAGATCCACCCGGTTCAAGATCGGCCGCTCCGGATCATAGCCGAAGGTAACCCCCGTAAAGCGGATATCGCCGCGCAGCGCTCCTGCCTCCCGGGCATCCGGCTGGTCCGCTACATCAGGCTCTGTGTCTAGAATTTCCATATACCGTTTAAACCCGGCAATTCCCTTGGGATAGCTTTCGATAATAGTGTTGATCTTCTGAATAGGTCCCAAGAACACGTTGGTCAGCAGAATAAACGCCAGGAATTGCCCGTAGCTGATCTCCTTGTGCAGCACAAACCAGGTTCCGCACAGGAGCACGAACACGGTAACAAACCGCATGAGAATGTAGCTGACGGAAGTGTTCCAGGCCATGATTTTATAGGAGGTCAGCTTGGTCTTTCGGAAGCGTCCGTTGTTAACGGCGAACAGCTTCTTTTCGTGGGCTTCATTGGCAAACGCCTGCACCACGCGGATCCCGCCGATGCTGTCCTCTACCCGGGAATTCACTTCCGCCAGCTCCGACATCATGCTGCGGAAGGCGCCCATCATTTTCTTGTTAAAGTACAGCGTAAAGGTGAGCAGAAACGGCACCACTACGAAGGTCAGCAGCGCCAGCTTCCAGTTGATCCCGAGCATCAGGAAAAAGGCCCCGAGCAGGGTCATCACCGCAATAAACAGGTCCTCCGGGCCGTGGTGGGCCATCTCCCCGATTTCCAGCAGATCATTGGCAATCCGGGACATGAGGTTGCCTGTTTTGGTGTTGTCGAAATAGCGGAAGGAGAGCTTCTGCAGATGGTCGAACATCTTTTTGCGCATATCCGTTTCGATGTTGATCCCCAGCTTATGCCCCCAATAGGTCACAATGAAATGCAGCACCATGTTAACCAGATAGATGCCCAGGAGCCCCAGACAGGCCCATACGATCCATTTCCAGTTTTCCGTAGGCAGAAGCTTGTCCACCACCTGGTTTACCGCCAGAGGGAACACCAGCTCCAGCAGGGCCACCACTACCGCACAGGTAAAGTCCAAGATAAACAGCTTTTTGTAAGGCCGGTAATAGGCAAAAAATTGACGCAGCAACACATTCCCTCCTGAGAACTTTGCCTTTAAAAGGGCAAAGATTACTTCGTATGTTTTCGCAGGGCTTTGCCCGGGGATAAACCCCAGCCCCAAATTCTAACGGCGGTCACAGCCGCTATTTGCCCTAAAAAGCCGCAGCGAAAATTCTAACGGCGGCCAGAGCCGCTATTTCCATCAAACGGCCATGTTCAAGCCCATTTTCGGGTGAATAGCGGCGCTCACTTCCGTTAGATTTCACAACCCCCGCATTTTCGCCGAATAACGGCTTCTGCTTCCGTTAAAATCATATCTACTTCGCCCGCCCGCATACATGGCTCCACACCCACCAGCCACTTAGCCCGCACACAAGCATTCCGCTCCCGCCTCAGCTCTTGGCCTTGGCCAGCAGATACAGAAAATACGGCGCGCCGATCACCGCCACCACAATCCCCGCGGGCACCTCCGCCGGCTGCAGAATCACGCGGCCCAGCGTATCCGCCGTCAGCAGCAGCAGCGCACCCGTCAGCGCAGCCGCGGGAATCAGCTGCTGGTGGCGAGGCCCGACCAGCGAGCGGGCCAGATGGGGGCAGATCAGCCCAACGAAGCTGATGCCCCCGGACACCGCCACACACGCGCCGGCGATGCCCACTGCAGCGGACAGCAGCAGCACCCGCTGGCGGCCAGCCGCCACCCCCAGGCCCGTGGCGGTATCATCCCCCAGGCTGAGCATATTCAGCACGGGGGCTTTAAATAAGGCAAACGGCACCAGCACAATCAGCCATGGAAGCAGCGTAACCACAAACTTCCAGTTGCTGCCCCAGATGGTTCCGGCCATCCACGTGGCGGCAAATTGATATTTCGCCGGGTCGATCCGCAAGGTCAGCACAATGATAGCCGCATTAAGGCCAGCGGCAACGGCAATACCCGTCAGAATCAGGCGGGTGGCGGACAACCCCCTGCCCCGTTTATAGGACAGCAGGAAGATGAGAGCCGCCGCCCCGCCAGCTCCCGCAAACGCCAGAAACGGCAGCAAAAACACCGGTGCCGCCGCAGCAGTCGAAAAAAACGCCACAAACACCAGCACCGCCAGGCTGGCTCCCGCATTCACCCCGACCAGACCGGGGTCGGCCAGCGGATTGCGGAACACCGCCTGAAAGATACACCCGGCTACCGCCAGGCCTGCCCCCACCAGCACGGCGATTACCATACGGGGCAAGCGGAATTGAAACAGAATCAAGGCCTGCTTCTCCGTACCCTGGCCCACAAGGGTTTTCAGCACATCCAGAGGAGGCATCCGGGTTTGCCCGGCATTCAGACTGATGGCGAAGACCACCAGCACCAGTCCCGCCAAAATGGCGCTCACCGCCATAGCCCGTGCAAGCCGCCGCCGCTGCCCTTCATACAAGGAGGCTGTTTTGCCCCCGCTGTTATTCAACACACTCATGCCCCTCCCCTCCCGTCTCTACGGGTAAGATACAGGAAGAAGGGCACACCCAGCAAGGCAATAATGGCCCCTACCGGCGTTTCCACCGGGGGGTTCACCATCCGTGCCGCCAAA
>JAEWAA010000637.1 GCA_023391955.1 Bacillota bacterium
GTACAGATTGGTGTAATCCTGCACCATCCGGTCCGTATTGTACTGAGGCGCCAGTGTTTCGATGGAGTGGACCATCCGCTTAACCCATTGGACGGGAACAGCAGCCCGGTCCTTGCGGTTATAGTACAGAGGCACAATTTTCTCCTCCAGCACGCTGTACAGCGACTCCTGGTTTTCCTTCTCCTGAGTCTCCTCGTCCGCCCGGTTATCGGCGTCGATGGACCAGCCGTTTTCCCCGTCGTACCCCTCCTGCCACCAGCCATCCAGCACGCTGAAATTCAGCACACCGTTTAAGGCCGCCTTTTCGCCGCTGGTGCCGCTGGCCTCATAGGGCCGTTTGGGGTTGTTGAGCCAGACATCCACCCCCTGCACCAGGTAGCGGGCCATATTCATATCGTAATTCTCCAGCAGCACAATCTTGCCGCGGAAGCGGTCCGTCTGCGACAGCTGATAAATATCGCGCAGCAGCTTCTGCCCCGGAATATCCGCGGGGTGAGCCTTCCCGGCGAAGATAAACTGCACCGGCCGTTCGGGATCATTCACCAGCCGGTCCAGCCGCTCCTGATCACGGAAGATCAGCGTCGCCCGTTTGTAGGTGGCGAAGCGCCGGGCAAAGCCGATGGTCAGCACATCCGGGCGTAAAAAGACACTTCCGCTGTCATCGGGCTGGCCGTTGCGCCGCCGCTGCTCCTCCACGTTGGTTTTGGCAAACAGAATAAGACGCTCCTTCAGGCGCTGCCGGATATCCCACAGGGTTTCCTCCGGCGCATCCCCCAAGGCAGCCCATTGCTCTTGGCCGCTTTGATGAGTCCGCCAGTTCTCCGGCAGATAACGGTCCAGGAGCTCCTTCCACTCCCGGGCCATCCAGGTGCGCAGGTGAACCCCGTTGGTCACATGCCCGATGGGAATTTCCGAGGCGTTCAGATTGCCGTGGAAGCCCTTGAACATATCCCGGGAAACAGCGCCGTGCAGCTCGCTTACCCCATTGCGCATAGTGGCGGTGTTCATGGCCAGATAGGTCATATTGAACACATTTTTGCTGCGGTCCAATCCCAGCTCAATAATGGCCTGCCGGTCGGCGTTTAAGGAATACAGCAGCTCGCCCAGGTAATGCTCGAACATCCCCACAGGGAATGCGTCATGTCCGGCGGGAACCGGCGTGTGGGTGGTGAAAATCGTGCTGGCCCGCACCATCTCCAATGCAGCCGAGAAGGGCAGCCCGCCCCGGATATGCTCCCGGATGCGTTCTAAGGACAGGAAGGCGGCGTGGCCTTCATTAATATGGTACACATATGGATAAAGCTCCAAAGCGCGAAGAGCCAGAATCCCGCCCATACCCAAAATGATTTCCTGCTGAATCCGGGTATCCTGGTTGCCCCCATAAAGCTGGGCGGTGAGGGAGCGGTCATCATAGCTGTTGCCGTCCACATCCGCATCCAGCAGATACACGGGTACGTTGCCAACCCGGACCTCCCAAACCTTCAGCCGTACCGCCCGGCCGGGCAGCTCCACATAAACATGGACCTCCTCGTTATTCCGGATGGCCGGACGTACCGCCAATCTGTTGAAGTCATAGGTAACCTGCTCGGAAATTTGCGTGCCTTGGTGATCGATTTTTTGGTTAAAATAGCCGCGTTTGTAGAGAAGGCCTATCGCCACCAGGGGGAGTCCCAAATCGCTTGCGGATTTGCAGTGGTCCCCGGCAAGCACACCCAAGCCGCCTGAATAGATGGGCAGGGACTCATGGAAGCCGAATTCCGCGGAGAAGTATGCAATGTGCCGTCCTGCATGCTGGGGATAGGTTTCCTGGAACCAGGCCTTGCGCCCGGTGTAGGCATCCCAGGAAACAATCACTTTTTCGTAGAGGTCGGTAAACGCCTCGTCACCGGCCAATCTGGCCCAATCCTCTGGAGATGTTTCGTGCAGCATCCGAACGGGGCTGTGGTAAACCGTCTCCCATTTCACTGGATGAATGGAGCGGAAGAGCTCCTGTGCTTCTTCATTCCAGCTGAACCATAAGTTGTAGGCAAGTTCCTCCAGACGGGATAAGCGTTCGGGCAACAGAGCGGAATATTGGGTCATGATTGCCACCTCTCTTTGGTTTGGTCAAACGGAAGCTTTCTCCATTTTACCACAGGGGTGGAGGAAATTTCTTCTTTAATGAATTTCAACCGGAGCGGCGCCTCATAAAACGGACAACCAGCAAGTACACTAGCAGCGCACCCGCGATGGCGTAGCCGGTTTGCCAGACCAACCCGGGCCAGGGACCGGGCTCCAGCCAACGGACGCTGCCGGGTGGCGCAAGCCGGGCCAGGGCGGGAGCCGGCTCAGGCTTAAGCCAGTTCCACAAGAGCAGAACGGCGGCGAAGGAGAGGAGACCGTGGGCCAGCCGGGCCAGAAGAAACGGCCCGTAGCGGAGATCGGTCTTGTGCAGCAGGCTGATAATCTGGGCATGCACCGATAAGCCTGCCCAGGCCAGGACAAAGGCGCCGCAGGCAGCCTTATACACCAGCGGAATGGAAGCGGAGGCGCCGCCTGCCGCTTTGGCCCCCAGGGTAACCTCGAAGCTCCCGTCCACCAGCGACTGGGACAGCTCCCGGGGAACACCCGCCAGCCCAAGCAGGCTGCCGAAGGTATCCTGGATCAACCGAAGCACCTGCGCGATGGTAAGCACCTCCAGAATGGTCGAAGCGAACACCACCAAACCTCCGATCACGAAAATCAGCTGGATGGCGGCACGAATCGCCTCTTGGAGCATTGTCCCGAAGGGCCGTCCGTCCATTAATCTTGCCTCGTGCATAGCCCGGAAGGAGCGGGCTAACAGCCGCCCCTTGCCTTGGACGGGTGCAGGCGGAGACATCCGGCCTCCGCTGTGGAACCGCATCAGGAGCCCCAGGAGGATAGCTGTCCCGTAATGGGCGGCACCCAGCACCAGCGCCAGTCGGGCATCATGGAAAAAACCTACAGACACGGCGCCAATGAGAAAAATAGGGTCGGAGGTGGTGGCGAAGGATACCAGCCGTTCGCCTTCCTCGCGATTGATCAGCTTATCCTCCCACAGCTTGGCCGTAAGCTTGGCGGTCATGGGGTAGCCGGAGGCAAAGCCCATGGTCATCACAAAACCGCCGATGCCGGGAACCCGGAATAACGGACGCATCAGCGGGTCCAGCAGCGACCCAAAAAAATGAACGATGCCGAAGCCCAGCATCAGCTCCGCCAACACCAGAAACGGGAATAGGGAGGGGAACAGCACATCCCACCAGATCAGGATGCCCCGCATGGAGGCGCCGATCACCGCATTGGGGTAAGCCAGCAGCATGGCCAAAAACGGAATAATGAACAGAGCGGCTGCAACCAAGGGATTCCAGGAAAAGAAACGGCGCATACAAAGCCTCCAAGCATGTACAGGATACTTTATGTTTATGAAAGATCAACAAAAGACATGTCCGAAGGCAGAGGCGATTTGGGTAGGAGTATGGTACAATATTCAAAAGTAGTTCAAGAATGCTGCAAATTTGTCAGCAAGGGGGAACGTAACGGAATGGAAGGTGTAAGTCCTCTTTTTCAAATCAAGGTATCCTGCATCTGCTGCGGGCATGTGTTCATGACCTCCAGAGTCCGGCCAAGCTTCAAGAAATCGGCGGGTACGGAAACGGATTTTAACATTCTGTATAAAGTAACCAATCCTGAGTATTATGTAGTCCGGGTATGTCCCCAATGCGGCTTCGCCACCACGGAAAGCTTCAGCGACAAGCTGACTCCGGCACAGCGGGAGGAGTTCGAAAACCGGGTGCGGATCAACTGGGTTGTAAGGGATTACGGCGGGGAACGGACATGGGAGGATGCGCTGCAGTCTTACAAGCTGGCTCTTTTGTGCGCACAAATTAAGGAAGAGAAGGTCAGGCTCATCTCGGGCCTTTTGCACCATATTGCATGGCTTTACCGGGAAAAGAAGGATGTGGAGCAGGAACGGCGTTTTCTCCAATTTGCGCTGGATTCATACATACAGGTTTACGAAACGGAAAAGGAGATCAACAACGCCCGGCTTATGTACCTCATCGGGGAGCTGAACCGGCGCTTGAGCAATTACCACGAGGCCGTCAGATGGTTCTCCAGGGTCATCAACGACAAGAGCATCATGGACTCCGCCATGATCCGGGCCAGCCGGGAGCAGTGGGTGGTCACCCGCGAGGACATGCTGAACGCACGTATGGAGCTGCCGGAGGAAATGCAGAACGGCAAGTGACACAGCTTACGCCCCATATATACAAAAGAAACAGCCTAACGCATCCCTCACAAAAAGGGGCGGCAGGCTGTTTTGTTTGTTGATCGGCTTTACCGGAGCTTCCGGTCAGCCAGTAAATAATCGCGGTCCGTATCCACAACGGTGAAGGAGCCGTGGCAGCAGGGAAAAACCAGCAGCCGTTTGCGGCCCTCATGGATCGGCAGCAGATCCTTGACCTTCAGAGGAAGAATGACCCGCTCCGCGCTGCAGAAGGGGCAGCTGTCCACATAGACATCCTGGCGGAGGGTTTCATAGGGCCATGTATGGGAAAAAGGAATCATTGCGGCGGCACTTCCGGTTCCGGAGCCGCGGAGGCGGTGCTGTCCGCCTCCTGGTCCTGCTGCTTGGCCAGCTCGGCCAGCTTCTGCAATAGAATATGCTGGGGCATATGCATCAGATGCTCCAGCGGCACCTTCAGCATTTGGGACAGCTTTACTGCGGTTTCAGGCGATATTTGCAAGGGTTTCACGGAGTATCCGCATCCTTCCCCACGGAGATTTCATCGATGTGGCTTTTCAGCGTGCGTGCTGATTTTCGGAGGAGTTCCTGCTCCTCAGCACTTAGCTCCAGGTCAAGAATCTCCCGGACCCCGCTGTGGTCCACAATACAAGGTACACCCAGGTAAACCTCTTCCAGATCATAATGCCCGGAGATCAGGGTGGATACCGTCAATACGGACTGCTCGTTGCGGAGAATCGCCGCGCAAATCCGGTCCAGTGCCAAGGCGATGGCGTAGAAGGTGGCGCCTTTGGCGCTGATGATTTCGTAGGCGGCATCCCGGGTATTCTGGAAGATCTCCTCCTGCCTCGCACGGGGAATATCCACTTGGACGCCCGCCACATTGGCCCGGCTCCAGACGGGAAGCTCGGAATCCCCATGCTCCCCGATAATATGGGCATGTACGCTGCGGGGATCGATATTCAGCTCTTCGGCGATGAGATAACGGAAACGGGCGCTGTCCAAGAGCGTGCCCGAGCCGATAACCCGGTTAGCCGGCCAGCCGGATTTTTTCCAGGAGAAATAAGAAAGGACATCCACCGGATTGGTGGCGATCAGCAGAATGCCCGTTGTATTGTATTTTGTGACATTTTCAATGATGCTTTCGAAAATTTTCACATTGCGCTTCAGAAGGTCCTGGCGGGTTTCCCCGGGCTTCTGCGCGGCTCCGGCCGTTACCACGATGATGTCGGCTTCCCGGCAGTCCTCGTAATCCCCTGCCCACACCCGCACATTGCCCACAAAGGGAAGGCCGTGGTTCATGTCCAAGGCGTCGCCGCGGGCTTTGTCCTTGTTCACATCGATCAGCACCAGCTCGGACATCCGCTTGTGCAGCAGCAGGGTGTACGCAGTTGTGGAGCCTACGGCGCCAGTGCCAATTACGGCAATGCGCGTCGCTTTTGCGCTTTTATCCGGCATCTCTCTCACCATCCCATTTTGGAAGAATTAAACTGTGTCGGTCCAGCAGACACAAAGAGTTGCTTTCATTTAAGCATAAGAGGAGACAAAGCCGCAAGTTTTTCCATAATGCTCCGGCATTCGCGTGATTATTGCCCTCTTACCATTACCATACCCGAATCCGCCGGTTTCAACCGGATTGGCATGCTGCCGGAAAGCTTGGGTATAACCCATTTTTACCCAGGATCTGCTTCGCATTGAGGGCGGGATTGTGGTTTAATGAAGGTATTGCAGTTTTTTACACTATTTTAACCGAAGGACAGGTGTACATACGATGAAAATGCCATTGCCGCAAGTCTGGAATATGGACCGTATTTTTGAAGGAGGCAGCGCCTCTTCCGAGTTCGGCGCGTTCGTGGAGGAAACTGACGAACTGGTGGCCGAGCTGGCCCGCAAGCTGAAGGGCGGAGAGCCGCCTGCCAGCAAGGAAGGCGCATGGGGGCTGATGGAAGCTGTCTCGCTGATGCAAACCATTCTGTTCCGCGTCCGGGAATCGGAATCCTTCGTAGGCTGTTTGGCTGCGGCCAACACCTCCGACAAAAAAGCGCTGCAGTTGGACGGCCGGATCAAAACCCAACTGGCCGCCTACCAATCGGCGCTGACCCAGCTGGACCGGATTCTGAAGGGGATCGAGGATGATGTATGGGCGGAGCTGAAGGGAATTCCGGAATGGGATCACATCGCCTTCAATCTGGATGAGCGGAGAACCGCCGCGCGGGAGAAGCTTCCGCCGGAGCAGGAGGCCTTGGCCGCCGATCTGGCCGTGGACGGTTATCATGGCTGGAGCAGCATGTATGATACCGTCGTCAGCCACTTCTCCATCCAGCATCAGGAGGATGGCAAGGACCTGAAGCTGTCCGCCGGACAAGCCTTTAACAAGCTGCATACCGGCGACCGAAAGGTTCGGGCGGAGCTGTTCCGCAAGTGGGAGGAGGCCTGGGGGGAGAAGGCGGATTATTGCGCCGACGCCCTGAACCGTCTCGGCGGCTTCCGGCTGCAGCTGTACCGCCACCGCGGTTGGGATTCCATTCTGAAGGAGCCTCTGTCCGTGTGCCGGATGAAGCCGGAAACCCTGGACGCCATGTGGGATGCCGTTTCCCGCAGCAAGGAGCCGGTGAAGCGTTATCTGGAGCGCAAGGCGCAGATCCTTGGCCTGGACCGCTTGGCCTGGCATGATGTCCCTGCACCTCTGGGCGAAACCGCCAAGCATATTTCCTATGATGAAGGCGCCAAGCTGATTGTGGAGCAATTCGGACGTTTTAGCCCGAAGATGGCCGATTTTGCCCGGAACGCCCTGGAGGAAGGTTGGATTGAAGGCGAGGACCGTCCCGGCAAACGCCCGGGCGGCTTCTGTACATCTTTCCCGTTGAAGCAGGAAACCCGGATTTTCATGACCTACAGCGGCACGATGGACAATGTTTCCACCCTTGCCCATGAGTTGGGCCATGCTTACCACCAGCATGTGATGAACGATATGCCTGCGTTGGCTCAGGAATACGCCATGAACGTAGCCGAAACCGCCTCGACCTTTGCCGAGATGATCGTCAGCGATGCGGCGCTGAAGCTGGCGGAGGATAAGGAAGAGAAGATCGCTCTGCTGGAGCAAAAAATTCAGAACACTGTGGCGTTTATGATGAATATTCATGCCCGGTTTATTTTCGAAACGCGCTTTTATGAGGAGCGGAAAAGCGGGCTTGTGTCCGTGGAGCGCTTAAATGAGCTGATGCTGGAGGCGCAGAAGGAAGCTTATTGCGGAATGCTGTCGGAATACCACCCGCATTTTTGGGCGTCCAAGCTTCACTTCTATATTACCGATGTTCCTTTCTACAATTTCCCGTACACCTTCGGCTTCCTCTTCAGCTCCGGCATCTATGCCCATGCACAGGCAGAGGGGGAGGAATTCGCAGAGCGTTACGTGGACCTCCTGCGGGATACCGGCAGCATGAGCGTGGAGAATCTGGCGGCCAAACATCTGAATGTGGACCTGAGCAAGCCGGATTTCTGGCTGCAGGCTATTGAGCTATCCCTGAAGGACATCGAAGAATTTTTGCAGCTTACTGAAAAGTGATTCGTTTCATTCCCTGTTTCTTCGGGTAAGTAGTTCTTTCCGTTAGTTCTTTCCACACTTCCGCACCTGTTGAATATGGGCTAACCTTGTAGTATCAAGGTTTTTCATGTTTGATGGAATTTAGGGATAGCGGGGTGAAAAGGGATGACACTTGCGAACTGCAAGCATTGCGGAATATTGTTCTTAAGAGGGAAAAGCGACTATTGCAGCGAGTGCCAAACTTCTCATGACCGGATGTACATGAAGCTGCGGGACTACGTAAGAAGCCATCCGCAGAGCACCGTTATGGATGCGCACGCCAAAACGGGCATTCCCGTTTCCAAGCTGCTTGAATTGGGCAGTGAGGAATTTACGCCGTTCTCCAGATAAGGCGTTACCTGTCACCCGTTGGAGTAACTTTAGGATGGAACCGATAGCATGAGGCGAAAGGCCTGGTTTTGGGATGCCTGATAGGTATCTCCAAACCAGTGACCGCAAAAAAGAAGGACCGGGAGTGTTCCCGGCCCTTCTTTTTTTTGTACTGCTGCGGCGAAAGTCCGATTAGCGGGCGTTGCCGGAGAGTTGTTGCTCGGCAATTTGCACGAGCTTGCGGGTAATATGACCACCGATGG
>JAEWAA010000110.1 GCA_023391955.1 Bacillota bacterium
GCATCGGGTTGGGTTCCTTACCCTTCTCATGCACAAAGTGCACATCGATCCCGTCGATGGAAGACCGAAACTGGGAAAAGCCGTTTAGCTCGGACTCCCGTGCCCGCCAATCATATTGCTCTTGCCAATATGTAATCAAGTCTTGCAATGCTGTTAGTTCCGTTCCCCGTTCCCAGCCGGTTTCCTTCACTTGCTCCGGCCAACGGACATGGTTCAGCCGATGCCTCAGATCATCCAGCACTTCATCAGGTACATGAATACGAAACGATTCAATCGCCAAGTTAATCACTCCTTTGCCGCGGGTAAGCAAAACCAAATTAGACTATTATTTTTTCATCCTCCGGCTTCCGCGGCTTGTTCATTTGCTTTGCCGTGATAGCTTCAAGCCACTTTTTGCCCCCATCCCATAACATCAACACAATCCCCAACGTGCATAATCCCAGCGAAACCACAATATCCTTCTTCGCACCGATCTGTTCCAATGCCGTTCCGTACCTTCCCGGAGGTGTAGACCATCCGGTCAACTCTTTCATGTGAAGGACAACTGCAATACGGATTCCGGTATATAATAAGATGCCTGAAACAAATAAAAAACCGCCGATCATTATTTTCTTCATTCCATAACACCCCGATCCATTACTTATTCAGCAAATAAAACGTTTCTGTTTTACCCTGCCATTCCACCGTAACCTCGATTTTGGAGTCTTTTCTTTCAAAAGCGCCATTGCCACCCCCGGCAGACCGGCTTATGACCTCTTTACTTTTTGGAGGGTCAGTGAATTCCTCCGTACCGCTACCTCCATTGCCAGTGCCTTTATAGGAGTAGGTTATTTTCCGAAGCCCCGATAATTCGGCAAGCTCCCGGTTATACAGAAGCTTGAAATGATTGGAGGAGTTCGAACCATAATCCGTTTTGTTATTCTTCTCGTGAAAGGTTTCTGTAGCCGTAACCTCATATTCTGCCGACCAATATTCGCCTGAGCCCGTGAAAACATAATGATGATTGATGGTTTCTTTGCCTTGGGAAAAAACATATACTCCCGCAAAAACAAGAATAAGGATGAATGCTCCGGCCAGCCATATTTTTTTCTTCATGGGTACTCCTCCCTTGAATGGATTTATTCCCTTTCTTAATTCCTTAATCAGATACCATGGGAACCGATACCGGCAAACGCACCTCAAATACTGTACGGGCAGGGCCGCTTTGTGCGGAAATCACACCCTGATGCCGTTCCACAATGTTTTTGGCTATGAACAAGCCCAATCCCGTGCCACCTTCCTGGTTGGATCTCGCCCGGTCTCCCGTGAAGAACATATCAAACAGATGGGGTAGCTCCTCTGCCGGAATGCAGTCCCCATAATTAACGACCTGCACCACCGCCTCCCGCTCCTCAAGCTTGCCGAAGACATCCACATATTGACCGTCCATCCCATGGCGCACCGCATTGTTCAGCAGATTTTCGAATACCCGGGCCAGCAGGTCACCATCTCCCTGCACCGTCAACCGTTCCGAAATATGAAGGCGGGATACCAGATTATGCTTTTCCAAAACAGGATACAGCTCCTCACTTAATTGAACCAGCAGCTCGCCCAAATCAACAGCCTGCTGCTGGATCGGCAGCTTCCCGTAATTCAGCCGGGTGATCTCGAACAATTGGTCGATCAGCTTCTCCAGCTTCAATGATTTCGTATGAGCTATTCCCGTGAAGTGCTTCACCTGCTCGGCACTGAGTCCATCGTCCTTCAGAAGAATATCCAGATAACCAATAACCGAGGTCAGCGGCGTCCGCAAATCATGAGCCAAATTCAGCACCAGCTGCTCCTTGCTGTTCTCGGCGAAATCGCCCCGTTCCAGAGCATGCTGCAAATTGGCCCCCGCCTGATTGATATCCCGGGCGATATCACCAAACTCGTCTCCTTCCGGAATCTCCACCCGGCTATTGAACCGGCCCTCGGCCAGTTGGCGGATACCTTGGGAAATCTCGCGGAAATAGACGGGATACGGCTTGGTCAAAAGCAGGAAGAAAATCACCGCCAACGGGATAAACACAATCAGAAAAAAATTAACGTCCCCTATGCTCCGGATGAAGGTTCGAAGCTGATACAGCGGACTTTCGCGGCGGACTGTATGGTAATAGAACTGGAGGACCTTATACACCAGGAAGGTACATCCGCCGGAATACAGCATACTCAGCCCGAACAGCAAAATCATCCGGTAGCGGAAGCTCCGGACGAACCTACTCTTGAAATGCATAGCCTACACCCCAGACTGTTTTGATCAGCTTGTTCTTATGCATATCCTCCCCCAGCTTCTTGCGCAGGGTACGGATATGCACACTCACCGTGTTGCTTCCTTCAAAATAGGCTTCCCCCCACACCTGCTGGAAAATATGCTCCGAGCTGAAAACCTTCTTGGGGTGGGCTGCCAGCATGAACAGAATGTCAAACTCCTTCGGCGTCAGCTCAATCAGCTTGCCGTAAAGATAAACCGTCCGTTCCTCCGGATAAATCACCAAACCTCCCGCTTCCAGCACAGGCTTGGACGGAGCGGCGGATGCGAACTGCATGGTGCGCCTTAACTGCGCATTCACCCGGGCAACCAGCTCCATCGGGTTAAACGGCTTGGTCACATAATCATCCGCTCCCTGCACCAGACCTGTAATCTTATCCAAATCCGAGGTTTTAGCGCTTAAAAAGATAATCGGCAGATGATGCTGCTCCCGGATCCGCCGGGTTGCTTCGTACCCGTCCATCACGGGCATCATGATATCCAGAATGGCCAAGTTCACCGGGTTTGTCTGTACTGTGTGCACCGCTTCCAGTCCGTTGGCCACTTTTAGACAGCGGTAGCCCTCCTTGGCCAGATGCAACTCGATCAAATCGGCAATTTCCGGTTCATCCTCTGCAATCAGAATCGTAACGGGCTTCATGGGTTCCTCCATACTAGTGAAAGTCATACTAGCATTGTAACAGATTTGGGGAGGAATGGGATTTCTTCTATAGCATACATACACCCGCGGCATCACAGAACAACCGTTACAATAACCCCCCCGCGGTTATCCCCCGACACTTCATACCGCCCTTTGGCCGGCACCTGAACGGTTGTATCCTCCGATACCGGGAAATAAAACAATTCATACCTCTGGTTGCCGACCTTTACGGTCATAGACCGTTTTTCCTTCAGCTCGTCCAGATATTCCTCCAGCACCAGATTTTTTTGCTGCATAATGGCGCTGTGCGGCAGTCCCACATAACGGAAATGCCAAGGCTCGTAGCGGATGCCCGTAATCTCCGTCTTGCTCTTGGGATAACGCAGAATAAACCCGTATTGCCAGGAGTTCTTCTGCAGCCACTCCCCCTCCGGAGCCTTGCTCATCTCCATAAGCGTGGAACCGATATCCACCGAAAGCCCCGTGTTATGCTCGCTGAAGCCTGCCGGCATGGCGTACTGATCCCCCATTTGTTTAAAAAGCTGCTTTTGCTCCTTTTCACTGCGGTATCCGCTGTTGATACGGAAGTGGTTCACGCCATCCTCTTCGGCGGCTTCAAACATAACCGCAAGCCGCTCTGCCATCATTTCCGTCAGCTGAACGGAGCTGTCTGCCAGATTGAAGCTGCTGGACAGCTCCTTCGTTCCGCTTAACCGGATGTTCTTCAGATCAGCTCCCTGCTTAGGCACAGCATACTCCTTGTTCACCAAAAGCAGGTTTCCTTTGTACACCTGATCCTTTGTTATATGGATGGACATTCTGTCCGAAGCCCCTGCTCCGGCGGTTGCCGTCTCTCTGGTCTGCACCTCCAGCACCTTGCCTGATTCTCCCCGCCAGTCACCGTTGTAAACACCCCACCCCACCACTAGCAACACACCTAACAGGAATATAATCCTCTTCATTCCGGTCCCCCCCTTACTATTCAGAATAGAGCCAATCTTTTAAAGAACCGGCTGCAAAAAGATTAAATAATCTTAAAGTTTCACCGGCGGATCACTTTTTTGGGTAATGAATTTATGTTCAACCGAAATAAAAAGGACCAGGTTACACACCACTGCGTGTGTTCTGGTCCCTTAAATTTTTGTCTTTTCCCTACAGAAAATCACCCATCTGCTTTAGATTAGTCTTCAGTGTATGAATAAGTTCATTTAGAGCCGCTTCCATCTTGGGAACGCTAGATTCCAGCGCATTAGGGAGTACCCGTACCGTCAGTCTATAGCTGTTCTGGAACCGTTCCAACTGAGAATAAGACTCATAAACGTAGATTTCCAATGGCGCAGGCAGAAGCATGTAGAGTGAGGAGCTGCGCAGATGGTGAAATGCGAAAAAGGAGTTTGCCTCCACATAAGCAGTCCCCCCTTCCAATGTTTCAACGGTTAGCGGATTATTGCTATGGAGAATCCCTTTCAACTCGATCATCCTATCCAGATTACTTTTCAATTCAGTATGAATCCGGCGGATATTTTCTTTCAGAAGCAAGCGATTTTTGCGGCTAACAGTGATTTCATCGTCCTCAAATTGCCATCTAACAATCCGGTACGCAATTAAACCGCCAACAATGATGCCCAGTATGTGGACACTGAGGTCTTTGAGCCATTCCATCAATTAAACCTCCATTTCCGGTTATAACGCATCAAGAAAGCCATGTATGATAGACGGTATTACTATATTTTTGGATTTTACGTATATGTATCCAAATAATAAATGACTGATAATACCAAAACCAATATTATTGAATAAGGAAACCCATAGATCATTGCCATACAGGATAACTGCCATAGGTGCGTGGGCGAACCCAAATAATATACCCGTTATAATCGTACCAACCTTATGACCGAATAACGCCCCCAGACGTGGCCACATAAATCCTCTCACCAACACCTCTTCAAAGAAACCTACCGTAATAAAATAAATGTATAATTTAAAAATAAGATCTGAACTGAAACCAAATTTAAGGACAAAATAGAAGATATAAGCTCCCACCAAAACCGAACTGATAACCGCTTGTGGCCGCCCAAAATGATCTAAACCAATAGTAGAAAGACTTTGCTTTCTTATCTTCAAA
>JAEWAA010000156.1 GCA_023391955.1 Bacillota bacterium
GGGAATTACCGGAGCAGGAATTGCATGGGACGCAGCCAAACGGGGCTTAAAAGCAGTGTTGATTGAACAAGGGGATTTTGCATCGGGGACCAGCAGCCGCTCCACCAAGCTGATTCACGGCGGCCTCCGGTATTTGAAGAAGGGAGAAATCCGCCTGGTTAAAGAGGTGGGACGGGAACGGGAATGGCTGTACGGAAGCGCTCCCCATTTGCTGACGCCGGCTCCCATGCTGCTTCCTCTTTATAAAGGAGGCACCTTCGGATATTGGAGCGCGTCTGTGGGCCTTGCGGTGTACGACCGGCTGGCAGGTGTTTTGAAGAGTGAGCGCCGGGTGATGCTGCGTGCGGGCAGAGCCGCCAAGCAGGAGCCGCTGCTTAATGGCGAGGGCCTGAAGGGGGCCGGATTGTATTACGAATACCGTTCCGATGACGCCCGGCTTACGGTTGAAGTCCTAAAAACGGCCAACAAACACGGGGCTTTGGCGGTTAACTATATGCAGGCGGCGGATTTCCTGTATTACAAGTCCAAGGTATGCGGGGTAAAGGCCATCGACCGCTTCACCGGCCTGGAGGTGGAGATCCGGGCCAAGAAGGTCGTGAATGCGGCAGGGCCGTGGGTGGACCTGGTGCGGGCCAAGGACCATGCCATCCGAGGCAAAACCCTGCTCCTGACCAAGGGCATCCATCTGGTCGTCAGCCAAAGCAAGCTGCCGGTAAAGCAGGCGGCCTATTTTGATGCGCCGGACGGGCGGATGATTTTTGTGATTCCCCGGGGCAAAAAAACCTACATCGGCACCACCGATACGGTGTATAGCGGCGATCCCGGCCAGGTCCGGGTAACGGAAAGCGACCGCGATTATCTGCTGAAGGCAGTGACGGCGGTTTTTCCCCGGGTGAAGCTTAGTGTCAATGATGTGGAGGCCATGTGGGCAGGGCTGCGTCCGCTGATCCATCAGGAGGGCAAAAGTCCGTCGGATATTTCCCGGAAGGACGAAATCTGGGAATCCCCTTCGGGGCTGATCACCATTGCCGGGGGCAAGCTGACAGGCTTCCGGAAGATGGCGGAAAAAACGGTGGATACCATCGCCGACCGCATCGCTTCCGAATCCAGACAAACCTTTGCCCCGTGTACCACGGACCGGGAGACCATCAGCGGAGGCGATCCCGGACGCTGCGAGACTTATGAGGAGCTGCGGGAGCAGCTTTTGGAATATGGGGTTAAACGCGGGCTGAACACCAAAATGGTGAATGAGCTTTTGGACCGGTACGGCTCTAACATGACCAAAATCTATAAACGGCTGGCGGAGCTGGACAAAGGCTTCCGCACCTGGAAGCCGGAGCCTTCCGCCTCCAGGAGAGGCGCTGCGCCGGAGCCGGGAAGACGGCCTGATGTCACGCGGACTGACGGCGGCGGGAGCTTCGGCGGGCGGAAGGCACAAACGGAGAGCTATCCGCCAGCAGCCGCACCGGACAGTGGGAGGCGGTCGCCCCCTGTGCCTGCGAGGGAAGGGGAACGGGGCCGGGTAAACGTTGTGGAGCCGGGACCAGAGGGCTTCCGGAGGGAGGAAGGACCGGGGCGGCATGCTCCGGCAGCTCCTTCCGCCTCAGCTATGGCACGCAACCCCGCCACCCCTGAACAGGGCAAGATGAGCGCCGGAGAACGGGCGGCCTGGATCGAGGAGTGGAACCGCCGGGAGCAGAAGGCGGCAGCCGCCTCCAATGCGGAGGAGCGGGCCAAGTGGATCCGGGAATGGAACCAGCGGAAGCGCATTGCCGAAGAGGAGGAGCTGGGAGGCCCTCCTGCGGCTGCAGAGTCTGTGGAAGCGGAAGGGTTGGATTTTGCTGCAGGGAACGGGGAGACTTCTGTAGATCGGGAGCGGGAGGTTTATGCCGATCCTGCCCGTCCGGACAAAACCTCCGCCCCGGTGGAGGATGCCTGGCGCAAGCTGGAGGAGCTGACCGGACATCTGCGGCATGAGGAGCGGGCTGTGAGGCCGGGGAAGGCTCCTGAGGCGGACATGGGCAGCGGTTACGAAAAAGCGGCTGAGGCGCCGCAGCGCCCGGAAGAGGCTGGTGATCCGGGGCTGCACCGGCTCGGAACAACCGGGGAAGAGGAGCTGCCCGGACGGAATGCGGCCTGGGACGATGAGGATGCCCGTGGCCGGCAGAGCGGAGCGGAAGCGGCCGGTGACTGGGACCGGTTGGAGCGTGATACGGCGGAACGTGGGGGTGCCGAAACCGAGTGGGCGCAGCCGGCGACGGGTGATGTGCAGCGTTACTCCGGAGAATATGGGGAGTGGGACCAACAGCCTGAAGCGGATGCCTGGCAGGGTGAGGCTGACTGGTCTGCTGGGAGCAATAACGCCTCTGCTGCCGATGACAGCTGGAGTACCGGGGAACAGGACAACTGGTCCGATCCGGCGGAAGCCGACTTGCTTGTGGATGATCAGGAGGCTTCCGAGGGGTTAGAGGCGGAAGCTTTCTACCAGAGTGATTCGCCGGAATGGGAGGAAGCCGACGCGGAGGAAGGGGACGGATATTTCCATTCGCTGGAATACAAGCTGCTGAAGGCGGAGGTCCAATACTGCGTGGAGGAAGAAATGGCCGTACAAGCGGCGGATTTCCTGATCCGGCGCACGGGGCTCCTCTACTTTGACCGGGAGCGGGCGGAGGAAATCGCCATTGATGTCATCGAAATTATGGCGGAGCTCTTGGACTGGAGCGAACGCGAGGTAACGGATCAGAAGCTGCAGCTGGCCAAGGAATGGGAACTTGCAACTACCGCCTACAAGTGGGAGCAGGACTAAACAGTTGATTGGACGACGCTGGGGATGAGGGCGATGGGATAACCATCGATGCCTTGGACTTAGGGTAACATTAGCTCTGTAAAACGTATATGGCCTCCGGCTGAGCCGGGGGCTTGTTTGTTGGGCGGGAGTGTGGGCGTGAGGGCGGAGCTGGTAACGGACTGTGGTTCCGCTATTTTGGGGAAAAGCGGGTTTTTTCAGATTTAAAGGACCAAGGAGCCGCTATTGGCCTGGGAAACACCTTATTACCCGTCTTTGGAGTCGAATAAGGGCTGCTCGGTCCGTAAGATTCAGGAAAGGGCAAAATTCGGCGGAATAGCGGATCGTCGGTCCATAAGACGGCAGCGGCCAGACCCGGAGAGGCGAGGATATGCGGAGGTACTCCGGTTATTCGTCCTTCCGTTTAACCGGGGCCAGACGGTTGCGTTTGGCGTAGTCCCGGGGGGAGATGCCTTCGATTTTTTTGAAGATGCGGCTGAAATAGAACTCATCGGTGTACCCCACACTCTGGGCGATGGCCTTGAGCCGGTAATCCGAAAGGGCCAGCAGCTCCTTGGCCCGGTCGATTCGCAGGTGGGTGAGGTATTCGATGGGGCTGTAGCCGACGGATTTTTTGAACAGGCGGGAGTAGTGGCTGGCGCTCAAACCCGCCATCTGGGCCAGACCCTCAAGGGTCAGCTGCTCCTGATAATGGCTGATCATGTAGTCCTGGGTGTGGTCGATGGCCACGGTGGTATCTCCGGCAAGCTGCTGGGCGCGGAAGTCCTGAAGCAGCGACAGCAGGAACTCGTGGAGATGGATGCCGCGGCGCATGGCGGTCATATGGCCCCGGCGCTGCCAAAGCCTGTCCAGCTGCTCCATCAGATGGATGAGCTGCGGCGTATTATGGACGGTATAAGCCCCCTCCAAGGGGAACGGGCACTCGTCGGCGGGGCGGGCGATCCACTGCTCTTTTTCCCAGTAGGCTTCCGTGTAGTTGAACCGCAGAAAATAATACTCCAGCGGGTTCTCCGGCTCATGGCTGCGTTCGATGCGCATTCCGGGATGGTGGAAAAAAATCTTGCCCGGTTCGGCCGGATACGGAGTGCCGTTAATGGTGAAGGTGCCTTTGCCTTTGACAATCAGCCAGATGGAATGATACTTCATGACCACCAGGGGGCGCTGCCAGTCGCGGGCGGCTTTTTGATGGCCGATAAGCAGGATATTGATAACCAGCCTGTTGAGTCGGGCGGCCAGGTCTCCGATATTCAGCATGGGTGCCTCCGTTTAAGGATGTGTCTGAAAACTCCGAGGGGAGCAGATTATACGGAATTTTCGTTCCAGGCAAGGCACTTTTGTGAAGGCGTACCGGGGGTACGTCAAGCAAAAGTAACGCAGCATGGGTCGAAAAGGCGGGGTAAGATGCCCTCAAGCGAGTTTTTAGACACACCTTAGTTGAAATTGTCCGAAAAACATGAGACGCTATCCTGAAATAACATGGTCCGAGCCGCAGGCCGGATGTGTTAGGGAAGTCTCGAACCGGCAAGGCCGGTGGGAAAGTCTCTGTAAGCAAAGTATAAGTTTTGGCCTGTTGTAAAATCAACCCGCTTCTGCGGAGAACCGGGTTGACCCGTGAGCGGATGGGCAGCGGCGCTACGGAGTGGCTGAGGAGCTGTCAACGAATGAGCAGTAAAGCAAACAAGGAGGAACCCGTTTTGGATAAACAGCAAGAGGAGTTGGCACAGGAGCGGTTCTCGTTGCCTTTGCTGACGTGGTATAAAGCCGGGAACCGGGATCTTCCCTGGAGGAGGAGCCGGAACCCGTATCATATTTGGGTGTCGGAAATTATGCTGCAGCAGACCCGGGTGGAGACGGTGATCCCGTTTTTTAATCGGTTTATGGAGCTGTTCCCGACGGTGGACAAGCTGGCGGATGCGCCGGAGGAGCAGGTGCTGAAGGCCTGGGAGGGGCTTGGTTATTACTCCAGGGCGCGGAATCTGCAGGCGGCGGCGCGGGACGTGCGGGATCACTTCGGCGGGGTTGTGCCCAATACGCCGGAGGGGATTGCCAGCCTTAAGGGGGTTGGGCCGTATACCGCCGGCGCAATTCTGAGCATTGCCTACAATCTGCCGGAGCCTGCGGTGGACGGCAATGTGATGCGGGTGCTGTCCAGGTATTTTTTGCTGGAGGAGGATATTGCCAAACCCTCCACCCGCATCGGGATTGAAAAGCTGGCGCGTTCCCTCATCCCCGAGGGAGAGGCCGGGGGCTTCAACCAGGCGCTGATGGAGCTGGGCGCTACCATCTGTACGCCCAAATCCCCCCACTGCCTGCCTTGCCCGGTGATGGAGCATTGTGCCGCTCGTCTGGCGGGCAGGGCGGAGGAGCTGCCGCTGAAGGCGAAGGCCAAACCTCCCCGCCCGGAGCACCGAGCCGTTTCCCTGGTAGAGGGCACGGGCGCCAACGCGGGGCGCATTCTGGTCCGCCAGCGGCCTGTCGAAGGCCTGCTGGCGCGGATGTGGGAGCTGCCGCATGTGCAGCTCCCGGAAGGGCTGCTTGCCGAAGGCGGTGATGCTGGTGACGGCATCTCCGCCGCTGCGGCAAGCCCGGGGCGTGGCCGGGGTGCAGGCCGCCGGCCGCGGGGGTTGGCCGCCGCCGGGAGCGGAG
>JAEWAA010000203.1 GCA_023391955.1 Bacillota bacterium
CCCTTCTCGAGGATTTGGAGCAGCTGGGGATCCGGCCGGGGATGACGCTGTTGGTCCACTCCTCCATGAAGGCTCTGGGCGGCTGGGTGGCGGGAGGACCGGCAGCGGTAATTCTGGCTCTGGAGGCTGCCCTTGGCCCCTCCGGCACGCTGGTGATGCCCACCCATACCGGAGAGCTGACCGATCCTGCCGGATGGCGCTGCCCCCCTGTACGGGAGGCCTGGTGGGATTCCATCCGCCGGACAATGCCCCCTTACGACCCGGACCTTTCCCTTACCTACAAAATGGGCGCCATCCCGGAATGCTTCCGCAAGCAAAAGGGTGTCCTCCGCAGCAGCCACCCGCATCTGTCCTTTGCCGCCTGGGGGCGCCATGCTGCGGAGGTGACCGGCCACCACAGCCTGGATTACGGCTTGGGCGAAGAGTCCCCCCTTGCCCGCATTTACGATCTGGACGGCCATGTCCTGCTTCTGGGGGTGGGCCACGGCAACAACACCTCCCTGCACCTGGCGGAGGCCCGCTCCCGGTACCGGACAACCGCAGTCGTTCACAACAAAGCGCCCATGCTGGTGAAAGGGGTCCGCCAGTGGGTGACGTTCCTGGATGTGGATTGGGATTCCTCGGATTTTGAGGCGCTGGGCAGCGATTATGAACGCGCAGGCGGATCCGTCCACAAAGGCCGGATCGCCCATGCTCCGGCCCTGCTTTTGCCTCAGCGCCCATTGGTGGATTATGCGGTGGACTGGCTGAATGTGAACCGGTCCGGTCCCGTGGACTAGGGTGTGTCTGACACGCCCTATAGTGGGAGCTTGCTTTTCAGTCTCATAAAACAGAAAGAAGGATTGTTATGGAATCTGCAAAACACCCCGCTGCCGCTAGCACACCGCCGTCTCAGGCTGTTCTGGGCCTTGGAAGAACCGCAGAGGTTATGGCAGTGGGCAATGACCGCATTAAAAAACGCTTTAGAAGCAGCTTTCCCCATCACGCGATCCGCGCAGAGTTTGCAGCTAGCGATTGGGTATACCGCCAGGGGCTCTCCGTCCCGCGCGCCTTCGAGCTTCTAGAGGAAGAAACCGGGCTGTCCATTGTTTTCCAGCGCATTCAAGGGCCTACCCTCATGAAACGGATACTTGTGCCCGCCTTCCAAAAACGGGGCGCCCGGCTGCTTGCAACCCTGCATACCGAGATTCACCGTATTCCGGCTGACGAAACCTCGCCGTTCCGCTCTATGAAAAACGCCCTCACCGCCTCCATCCGGCAAGCGCCAGTCTTGACGGAAACGGAAAAGGAGCGAATTATCCGCTATACGGAGGCTTTGCCGGAGGAAACCCGGTTGTGCCACGGGGATTTCCACCCGGATAATGTCCTTCTGGGAGCGCAGCCTGTTATCATCGACTGGGCCACTGCCGTATCAGGCAGCCCTGCCGGGGATGCTGCAAGAACGGTGCTGATGCTGCAGTACGGAAGCCTGCCCGACGGGACCCCCCAATGGATCAACACCATCATCGGCCTGGTCCGCAAACGCCTGACCCGCACATACCTGGAGCATTACCTGAAGCTCTCCGGCTTAAACCGCAGGGAGCTGGAGCAGTGGATGCTTCCCGTAGCTGCCGCCCGTCTGATCGAATGGCTGCCCCCGCAGGAAAAAAGTCAGCTGGCCGGGCTGGTCCGGACACGCCTGAAGGAGCTGGAGACAGCCGGCGGCTGATCAGGCGGTAGAGTAGGCAAGCAGAACCTCCCTCACCACCTCTCCACAGCAAAAAAACGCGGCTGGCCCCGGACATCCCTCGCAGAGGAAAACTCCGGCGGTCCAACCGCCCTTTTTTATGTTTCGCTTAATTGACGCCGGCCTTTTCCGCCAGCCAATCGAATTGAAAGTCCTCGTCGGCCAAGGGCTCCACCTTCAGCGCCTTGACGTAGCCATTGCCTTTTTTGGAGAAAAAGTCATGCTGCTTGGTCTGGGTCCGGATGCCATTCTGGACGATAGCGTTGATCTCCTCCTCCGGAAAGGGCGCCTCCAGCCCCATGTTCATCATGGCCTTGTTGGCGTTGTAGCGCAGGAAGGTTTTGACTTCCTCCGTCAGCCCCAGCGGGTCGTACAGCTCCTCCGTATACCTCTCCTCATTGGCATGGAGCTTGCGCAGCAATTCCAGCAGCTCCGCCTTGGCCGACTCCTGCTCTTCAGCAGACAGTCCGGCGTAAATCTCCTGGGCCAGCACACCCACGTACAGGCCGTGGATGCTTTCGTCCCGGAGAATCAGGTCGATGATCTCGCCGCTGGAGGTCATTTTGCCTTGGCCCGCCAGATAGAGGGGATAGAAGAAGCCGCTGTAGAACAGGTAGCTCTCCAGGAGCACCGACGCGCCCATGGCCAAGTAGAGACCGCGCGCATCAGTGATATTTTTGTAATAGGCCGAAATGGTTTCCGCCTTGTACTGGAGGCACGGATGCTGCTCCACCCACTCGAAGATGGCGTCGATCTCCTCATTGGAGGCCAGCGTGGTGAAAATACTGCTGTAGGACTTGGCATGAATCTGCTCCATCATGGCCATAAAACCCAGCACCGCCTTGCGCTGCAGCCCCTCCACATGCTCCAGAATCTGCGGCATCCCCACGCCGCCCTGCACCGTGTCCAGCAGGGTCAGCCCGCCCAGCACCTTCATATATAAATCCTGCTCCGGTTTGGTCAGCGTGATCCAGGACATTTTGTCATCGGACAGGGGAATCTCGTCGTCGGTCCAGAACTGCATAATATTCTGGCTCCAGAATACCTGGGTAAAATCATCATCCGGGCGGTTCCAGTTGACCGCTTTAATGGCGCACATGCTGCTTCCCCCTTTTTCATAAAAAATGGCTTACCCTTCTGTCTTACACCGAACAGGCGATGCACTCCTCCACCGACAGCATGTTGGTGCGGGTGTAGTAGAGAGACTTCAAGCCGATCCGGGCGGCGTAAATATAGTACCGGGCCAGCTGCCGGGTGGAAATATCGCTGTTCACATGCAGTACCGTGGAAATTCCCTGGTCCACATGGGCCTGAATTTCGGCGATCAGATCCAGCACCTTGAACTGGTCCATCTGGTAGGCGGACTTGTAATAGAAGATATTGTCCCGGGCCAAAAACGGCATCGGGTAATAGGTGGTCGAGTTGGCGTAGGTCCGGGTCTCAATGGGCGAGACGATGGGCATCACGCTGGAAGTGGCATTTTGCACATAGGAGATGCTCTGGGTAGGCGCAATGGCCAGCCGGTAGGCGTGGTACAGCCCGTGGGTCCGCACCTGCTCCTGAAGCCGCCGCCAGTCCTCCGGGGACGGGATGGGCATCTGACCAAACAGGGTCTTTACCTTAGCGCTGGTTGGACGGTAGTCCGTCTCCAGATACTTCTTAAAGTAGGCTCCCGTGGCATAATCCGACTGCTCGAAGCCCTGGAAGGTCTCCCCCTTCTCCCGGGCAATCTCCATGCTTTCGGCCAGCGAATAATAGTTCAGCATCATGAAAAAGCTGCGGGCAAACTCCCGGGCATCCGGACTTTCGTAAGCGATGCGGCTTTTGGCCAGGAAGCCGTGCAGGTTCATGGCTCCGAGACCCACGGAATGCAGCTCCTGGTTGGCCTTGACGATGCCGGGGGCATTGGCCACGGTGGTCATGTCGCTGACGGCGGTGAGGGCACGCATCCCCTCCCGGACAGAACGCTCCAGAAGACCCGTTTCCATCACGTTGGCGATATTGAGAGAGGCCAGATTGCAGCTGATGTCCTTGCGGATCAAGTCAGGATGGCCGTAGTCGCCGATCTCCGAAACCTCTTGCAGCTGGAAAATCTCCGTGCAGAGGTTGGACATGTTCACGGTGCCCAAGGCAGAGAGGGCATGGCCCCGGTTGGCGTTGGACTTGTTCATAATATACGGATAGCCGGATTCCATCTGGGTGGCGGCGATCTTGATCAGCATTTCCCGGGCGGACATGATCCGCTTCTTTTTGACGCGGTCGTCGGCCAGAAGGGTTTCGTACATCTCATCCATGTTCAGGTCATCCAGGTATTTGCCGTAGGCCTTGTAAACAGAGAAGGGTGCGAAGACGTACAGCGGTTCATCCACTTCTGCCAGCTGATAGAGCTTATCCGGGACAATCAGGCCGATGGAGAGAGTCTTCAGACGGATCTTCTCGTCGGCGTTGATCTTCTTGCTGTCCAGAAACTCCACCACGTCCCAGCCAAAAATATTATAATACGCCGCACCGGAGCCCTTGCGCTGCCGCAATTGGTCGGCATAGGAGAAGGCATCCTCCATGAGCTTCAGGACGGGCATAATGCCCTTGGCCGCCCCTTCCACACCCTTGATGGGCTCGCCCCGGCTTCTAAGCTTGGACAGGTTCACGGCTACGCCGCCGCCGATTTTGGACAGCTGCATGCAGGTGCCCAGCACGTAGTTGATGGAGTTGAGGGAATCGTCCATTTCCAAAAGGAAGCAGGACACCATCTCGCCACGGCGTTTTTTGCCGGCATTGAGAAAAGTGGGGGTTGCGGGCTGCAGCCGCTGCTCCATCATGGAGGCGGTGAGCTGCAGGGCCAGCTCCTTGCTGCCCCGGCCCAGATAGAGGGCAACGATGGCGACCCGGTCCGGGTAATGCTCAAGATACACGGAGCGGTCGTCGGTGCGCAGGGCGTAATCGGTATAGAATTTGGATGCCGCCATGTAGGACGGGAAGCGGAAGTCGTAGCTGTGGGCCAGGGCGTAAACCTCTTCCACCTCTTGTTCGGAATAGTGGGCGTACACATCCTCATAATAGTCGTTATCGATCATGTAGCGGACCTTCTCGGCGGTGCTGTGGAAGGTTTTGCTTCGGGCCGCAGCCTCCTCCATAAACGCATCGGCCGCTTCACGGTCCTTATCCAAACGGAAGAAGCCGTCGGCATCCCGCTGCATCAGCTGATTGTTCAACTCCAAATAGCGCATCTGGCTTCCGCCTCCTTTAGTTCCTGTACAAGTGTGAGAAAGATTCTCAGTCAAGTTTGTGATACTCCCCGGTTATGGCTGTTTGGGGAGGTATATATGTAGGGGAAACGCCGTGTTAGCCGAAGCTCCCGTGCAAGATCAATAATGAGTGTGGAAATGCTGCTGCGTTTCGCAGGGGACCGTGGAATACTGCTGTATTCCGCAGGCCGTATCTATCTCCGGCAGTGGCCGGGAGAAATTATGGGTGGGTTTTGGGCAAAATGTTGCGCCTGGACCCGGCATTTTCACTTCCGGTGCTGGCCGCTGGGTTATATGCGGATTCTAACGGTGGTGAGCGCCGTTATTTCCGGGTTTTGGTTGCTTTGAAAATTCTAACGGCGGCCAGAGCCGCTATTTGGGCCAAAACGCCTCCGGAAGGCACGAATTTGCAGAAATAAGGGCTCCTGCTTCCGTTAGAAATTCTGCAGCCCTGTTTTGGGCCAAATAAGGGCGCTCACTTCCGTTAAAAATCCAGCGGTGTACAGGGCAGCTCCATATGGCCAAATCGCAGGCCGGTTGACGACCGCCAGCCCAAACAAACCCGTTTAAACCCGGCCCGTCTGCACGGTGCGCTGCACATCTGCTGTGACCGCCAGCTGGTCCAGCTCCTGCAGGAACTGCGCCGCCTCCTTGGCGGTGCCGGAGAGCTCGAACCGGGCCAGCACCGGCACCCGGTACTGGGCGCCGATCCGGTCAGCCGCTTTGGCGAAGCCGTCCCCCCAGTTGCGGTTGCCGCTGGAGGCAACACCCGCCAGACGGTGGCCATTCTTCTGAAGGAAGCGCGCTGTACTGTCCGGCACCTGGCCGAAGCCCGTGGTGTAGGTCACCAGCACGAAGGGCTCCTGGAGCTCCCCCGCCTCTGCCGCCGCTACAGCCCGCCGCCCCAATCCCTTGACGAAACGCCGGACATTGCCGGTCCGGGAATCATATACGATCAGCATCGCTGTTCCTCCTTTATTCGTGTATATGCGTCACCCTAAGGTGATGGGTAATCCACTTCAATGTCTCGCATTACTTTCAGGTGATCCCTTACGCCGTGGATACGGCCAGGGTGCCGACCACCGCTTCGGCGGAAACCGCCCGGCCTTGGCGCATGGATTCGGCAGCGTCCAAAAACCGCTGGTTATCCGAACCCCGGAAGGGAAGGTCATAGGTGCGCCGCGCTTCAATGAAGCGCCCATCCATCAGGTAGTCGCTGGCGGCAAGCAGCTCCCGCCATCCGGGATGGCGGTCCGCCTGGGCCAGCAGCGCCTCGAAGGTATAGCCGGTGTAGGTGATCACCGACCGGCCCATCGCCTTCACGCCCCGAGCCAGGCGGGCAAATTCTGCCGCCTGCCCGAAGGGCTCCCCGCCGCTTAGCGTAATGCCCGCCAGGAGGGGATTCTCTCTAATCTCCGCCAGAATCGATTCCACAGAGCGGAGTGCGCCGCCCTCAAAGCTGTGGGTATGGGGATTGTGGCAGCCCGGACAAGCGTGGGGGCAGCCCTGCCCGAATACCGTCATCCGGATGCCCGGCCCATCCACGATGGATTCCTGCACAATTCCCGCCAGCCGGAGCATGCCGATTTGCCTTTCCATTCTAATTGCCCCCTAAGGGCTTTCGGGAGAAAGCCCAACTTCGTAAGCATTCGCTTCCTTACAGATGCTTCACCCGGTCCCGTTCTTCGGCGCGCTTGGCGTCATTAAACCGGTCCAGGGTGCCCACCAGGTAGCCGGTGATCCGCCGGATCCGCTCGAAGCCTACCGGACCCTCATGCTCACGCCGTCCGCAGCGCGGGCAGCGGTCGCCGATGACCCCGGTGTAGCCGCAGACCGGGTCACGGTCTACCGGATGGTTCACCGAGCCATAGCCGATGCCGGCTTCCTTCATCGCCCGGATGACGGTTTCGAAGGCCGTCGGGTTATGCACCGGATCGCCGTCCAGCTCCACATAGGTGATGTGGCCCGCATTGGTAAACGCATGGTACGGGGCTTCCTTGCGGATCTTGGCAAAAGCGGTAATCCCGTGATACACCGGCACATGGAAGCTGTTGGTGTAATAATCCCGGTCGGTAACGCCGGGAATGGAGCCGTAGCGCTTGCGGTCCATCCGCACGAACCGGCCTGCCGTTCCTTCCGCCGGAGTCGCCAGCAGGGAGAAGTTCATCCCGGTGCGCTCCGCCGTTTCGTCCATTTTTTGGCGCATATGCTTGATGATCCGGATTCCCAGCTCCTGGGCCTCCTCGGATTCGCCGTGGTGGCTGCCGATGAGGGCCTTGAGACACTCCGCCAGTCCGATGAAGCCTGCGGACAAGGAGCCATGTTTGATGACCTCACGGATTTCATCGTCAGGAGAAAGCTTGTCAGAGTCGATCCAAACCCCCTGGCCCATCAGGAACGGGAAGTTCTTCACCCGCTTGCGGGCCTGGATTTCGTAACGCTCCAGCAGCTGCTCAATGACCAGCTCCATCTTTTGCTCCAGAGCCCCCATAAAGCCCTCTACATCCCCACGGTGCTCCAGAGCCAAACGCGGCAGGTTGATGGTGGTGAAGCTCAGGTTCCCCCGTCCGAAGGTAATCTGGCGGTCCTTGTCGTGGACATTGCTGATGACGCGGGTCCGGCAGCCCATATAGGCGATTTCGGATTCCGGAGAGCCTTCCTTATAGAATTCCAGATTAAACGGTGCGTCCTGGAAGGAGAAATTCGGAAACAGCCGTTTGGCGCTGACCTGGCAGGCCCGCTGGAACAGATCGTAGTTGGGATCTCCAGGGTTGTAATTAACCCCTTCCTTCACCCGGAAGATCTGGATCGGGAAGATCGGCGTTTCGCCGTTGCCCAATCCCCGTTCGGTGGCGTGGAGAATGCCCATCACCACCAGCCGTCCTTCGGGGCTGGTATCCGTGCCGTAGTTGATGGAGCTGAAAGGGATCTGCGCTCCGGCACGGCTGTGCATGGTGTTCAGGTTATGAATCAGCGCCTCCATGGCCTGGTAGGTGCTGCGTTCGGTCTCTGCCATGGCCTGCCGGACTGTCATTGCCTGAGCCTCAGCGGCTGCCGCCGGGCTGCCTAGAAGCTCCGACAGAAGGGCAAGCTCCCGCTCCGCTTCGGCTTCATCCCGGTTCATCCGGGGGAAAACCGATCCGTCTGCGCTCCATGCGCCGAAGGCTTCAACCAGACGCTCCAGCCCTTGCGCATCCACATTCCAGCGCCATTCCAGGGCTTTCAGCAGATTGCTGCGGTAGAGCCGGGAATACGTTTTGGATACACCCGCCGCCAGCCCGTAGTCGAAATTGGGAATGCTTTGGCCGCCATGCTGGTCGTTCTGGTTGGACTGGATGGCGATGCAGGCCAGAGCCGCATAGCTTTGGATATCGTTAGGCTCCCGGACCTGCCCGTGCCCGGTGCCGAAGCCGCTCTTAAACAGCTTCTCGATGTCGATCTGGCAGCAGGTGGTGGTCAAGGTCAGAAAATCCAGGTCGTGAATGTGCACATCCCCGTCCTTATGGGCGGCGGCATGCTCCGGCTTCAGCACAAACAGCTCATTAAACTGCTTCGCACCCTCCGAGCCGTACTTGAGCATGGTGCCCATGGAGGTATTGCCGTCGATGTTGGCATTTTCCCGCTTGATCTCGCTGTTAGAGGCGTCCTGGTAGGTAATCTCTTCGAACACCTTCATGAGGCGCGTGTCCATCTCCCGGATCCGCGAACGCTCCGCCCGGTAGAGGATATAGGCCTTGGCCGTGTGGACCAGCCCTTCATTCATCAGAACCTCCTCTACGGTGTCCTGAATCTGCTCCACGAACGGAACGGCTGCGCCATCCTTGCCCTCCAGACTCTGCATCACCTTCATGGCCAAGCCCATTGCCTGTGCCGGATCGGCTTCCTTGGTGGCATAAGTGGCCTTCATGATTGCGTTGGTGATTTTGTCGATGGCGAACAGCGCCTCACGGCCGTCTCTTTTGCGAATAGTGGTAATCAAGCTCCAACATCTCCTAGTGTGATATGTAGTAGGAATAAACTGCCGTATAGGGGGAAATAAAGGCGCCCCCCGACTCCTTCTTGCCAAGAAGGAGACGAAAGACGCGCGAATACACTTCGGATGATGCAGCACATCCCGTCCGGAATGCCTGCAGGAATTTCCTGGGTATTCGAACACCGCCCCATCCTCCGTAGGTAAAAAATGCTCATGATCAGGCAGGTCTCCTGGCTCCGGTGCACGCGATCCGAGGACACCTTCCCGGCAGCATGCCAGTGGCAAAAAGTCCAATCGGTTTAAGCACCGCTACAGTGGCGGGGACCGCGCCGGCTTGGCACCGGCTTCCCTCTTAGATTCGAAGAGCTTGCTAGTCTATACTTACCCTCCGAATACCTGATCAAAACTATATCTTGTGGTTACTCATCAAATTCTAATCAATATATTGGTATTTTGTCAATGCATAATTAGCACCCCGGCAAAAAGCCTACCTATGGACTATAGCAAATTCCGCGAGAATTGTCCTCCCTTATTTTGGCCCGAAAGACGGTTTTCGGCCTCCTCCAGACTCCTCCGGCAGCGTCATTTTCGGCTCCGTTTCCGCTAAAATAAAGGCTTCGCGGAGGCGTAAAGCGCTTCAAAAAACCGCCTGAATTTTTTTTGAACCGCCCTTGGTTTGAGGAAGCCCCCGCCTTAGGTCCAGTGCCAATTACCTGCCCGGGACGGTTTTGGCCGGACCTGTTTTCCATTACCATGAAGGTATAAAGCACAGCAGCGCGAACCATCCTCCCCTTCAAAAATACATAAGAAGAATAAACCATTAAAACCGCTGTCGCTGTTCTCCGGAACCGGGGGCGTAACGAAAGGAAGAATCCCTTATGACAGAAATGAAAAAAACAGGCCGTAATCCTGCCCGGACTGTCTCCCTTCTTCTTGCAGGCATACTGGCCGTAGCTCTCCTCAGCCAGTTCGGCGGAATTATTGCCATCGCAGCGGCAGCAGGCGCCATCGCATACGGGCTGTCCCTGCTCCGAAACAAAAATCCGCTGGAATTGGAGGCGTAAACCATGAAGCTGGCACGTTCAAGAACGGACGCAAAACTGTTTGGGCTATGCGGAGGGATCGCAGCCAATCTGGGGGTAAACTCCGCCTGGGTACGGGCCTTTGTTACCGTTGGCATTATTGTCAGCGGCGGTGTTCTCCTGCTGGTATATGTCATTGCGGCTATGCTGCTTCCCGTTGAAGACGCCATGCCCGCAGGTACATACATGTATGTGCCCTCCTCCCGGGCATACGGCTTTGACGCCCCGGAGCCTGCACCGGCGGCGGTACCGGAGATTTCCTGGAGCAAGGAGAAGGAAATCCTGTCCAGAGAGATCCGGGAGCTGCGGAGCCGTCTGGATGCGTATGAGCGGACAGAATAAGCCGTCCAATAAGAGCCCTTCCATGCTTGCCGGCCAAGCGTGTGGAGGGTTCTTTTTGATGTCTCTTGTTTCAATTGCCTGGCGTCTGCTTAGCAAGTAAAATAGAACTATCTACAGCCTGAAAAAGGCAAGGAGGCGCCGATCATCCTATGAACCGAAGAAGCTTCGTCAAGTGGCTCCTGGCCGGCATTGCACTTGTGGCAGCATCCGGGTCGGTGTTTATGCGCAAGCTTTTGGATGGCGGAACACCGCCGCTCAGCGCCGCGGAGGCACCCACTCCCGAAGCAGCGGAGCCCTCTGCCGCGCCCGCCTCCACCCCGACTCCCACTTCCTCTCCCGCACCCGTGGAAAAAGGGAAGCTGTTGGCCACTGTATTTTTGCTCAGCGACATCCACATGATTGATTCCCAGCCTGTTGTGGACAAGGTCCACACCGCTCTCCAGGATCTGACCTCCCTGAAGGAAACCTCCGACGCCATCGTGCTGGGCGGAGACCTGACCACCTATGCCCGAGAGCTGGACTACAAGCTGCTCCGGACCACCTTCAACCAATACAAGCTGCCGCCCATGTACGGCAATATGGGCAACCATGAATATTATGATATCTGGCTGACCAAGGAAGGCGCCTGGAGCACCGAAACGGTGCCCAACGGCAAAACCGACAAGGGTGCCAGGGACCGCTTCCAGAAGTTTATGGGGATGGATAAGCCCTATGCGGATGCCTGGGTGAACGGTGTGCACCTGATCATGGTTTCCCAGGAGGCTTACGTCCAGGAGAAGCCGGATGTCCAGGAGGGCGCCTGGTATTCCGATGAGCAGCTGGCTTGGCTGGAGAAGACGCTGAAGCCCCATGCGGACGGCAGCCCCGCCCTTATCTTTATCCATCAGCCTCTGCCCGCTGTAGGCTCTGAGGGCGGCAACCACCGGCTTATCCGGGCCACCGAGTTCCGTAAGATTCTTCTGCCCTACCCCAATTTGTTCGTCTTCTCCGGGCATACCCATCAGGACCTGAATTTGCCCAACCGCTATACCAAGGAAAGCTTCCACTGGTTTATGAACGCTTCTGTCACCCGTACCCGCGGCGAGCTGTCCCAAGGGCTGCTCATTCAGGTGTATGAAGGTGCAGTGGATATCAGAGGGCGGGAGTTCTCCAAGAAGGAGTGGATAGCCCCCGCCGATTGGAGCATTCCGCTGACCTAGGGTGTGTATGCGCCCGAATCCGCAGCAAGTGAATCCCGTACCTATAGGAGGAACCGCAATGTACCCTTTGATTTACGCCCACCGCGGGGCATCCGGCCACGCGCCGGAGAACACCATGGCCGCCTTCCGGCTGGCCGTGGAGGAAGGTGCCGAAGGCATCGAGCTGGACGTGCAGCTCTCCGCAGACAGGCAAGTGGTGGTCATCCATGACGAAACCCTGGACCGGACCACGGACGGTTTGGGACCGGTAAACAGCCGGACCTGGGAGGAGCTGCGCAGGCTGGACGCGTCCTTCGGCCAGGAGGCGTACCGTGGCGAAGGCATCCCGCTGTTGGCCCAGGTGCTGGAGCTTTTGGCCCCTACGCAGCTGGAGCTGAACATCGAGCTGAAGAACGGCATTGTCCCCTATGAGGGTATGGAAGAGCTTGTTGTACGGATGGTCCGGCAGTACGGCATGGAAAAACGCATTGTGCTCTCCTCCTTTAATCATTACAGCATCGCACGTCTGGCAGGAATGGCGCCGGATATGGA
>JAEWAA010000275.1 GCA_023391955.1 Bacillota bacterium
GCTGCAAAACTAAGCATTTTTCACTTGCAAAAAACACATTAACGGTCTCCTTGGGCTTAGCCAAATGGTAGATGGCGGTGAACCATTTGATCAAGGAAGTCCGGGTGCCCTCCATAATCGTTCCGGCAGTCAGCGAGGTTTGATGCTTGCAGCAGGCGCATTCATAGAGAGGCTGTTTACGGGTGTGAATGGTATACGCTTGCCCGTGCCCACAATACGGGCACACAAAGCCATTGGGCCACTTCAGATGGAACAGATATTCCTCACAGGCTTTTTCGGAGGACTGTAGTCGAAGAAAAAGCGTCCCCTCTTCTTGTTCTGATATATTAAGGCTGGAGATACGATCTTTAATTATATTACCTCTCATCCCTATCTCCCCCGCTTCATCCACACCTTATTTAAAGCAAAAACAAGAACATATATTCCTATTATATCGAACATTAGTTCCCATATCAAGAGATTTTTTTCCAATATGTTGAAAATCATCTCAACCTATTGTTCCTGACCGAAGGGGATAATACACGAAAAGAGACGTAAAGGGCATTAGATGTCTGCATTAAAATAATGCTAAATTATGGAAAAACAGTAGGGTGAACGTTAGGATTGGACGATGGATTGGGCGGATTAGGTTATGAGTTAGGTTGGGAATTAAGATGGAAGTTGGGTTGGGTTGGGTATTGGGAGGAGATCTAAAAAGCCCCCCACCAGTTTGGAAACTGGTGGGGGGGGATAAGAGAAGGTTTGATGGATGGGTTAGTTTTTGACTTCTACGGTGATGGGTTGGCTGGCGGTTGATCCCGCTCCATTGAGGAGCTCTGCTACATATTCATAACGGCCGGGAGGTCTGTCCCGGAGCTGGATGGTTGCTTGTTGGGCGGCTGGGGTGGCGGCCTGGAGCGGCTGCTCTGCAATCAGGGTGCCATTTTCATACAGCCGGAAAAGGGTTCCGTTGGTGCCCCACCACAGGTTCATCTGCACCTGGTAGCTGCCGTCGCCGTCCCAGTTGTCGTGGGAGAGTACGGCCTGCCCTGGAACGGCCTGGGCGACGGTGACCTGATGCGGATCGCTGCGGGTGGCGCCGAAGGCATTGATCAGCTCTGCTTCATATACATACACGCCGTTTGGTTTATAGGTTACCGCGGTGACGGTGGATTGAGCACCAGGGCTGCGCTCCGCCAATTGCTGTGTATCAATGAGAACACCGTTTTCGTAGAGCTTATAGGTGCTGCCGTTGTTGCCCCACCACATATCCATCTTGATGGTATAGCTTCCATCCAACAGGCCGGTATCATGGCCGTTATTGTCCGATAGGACAGGCTTGCCGGGAGCCTTGGCCGGGTCCGGCTTCGGGACCACATTGACCTTGTGGGTGGCCTTCACATCCGGCAAGGCTGCGGCGGCAACGGTAATGATAGCCTCCCCGACGTTTATACCCAGCACTGTTCCGGTGTTGTCCACCGACGCTATGTTAGCATCGCTGCTGGTCCAAACCAGCTCCTTGTCGGAGGCATTCACCGGCAGGACGGTGGCTGCCAGGGCAGCGGTTTGCCCCACCTGCAGCTCCGGCTGGGCAGGCTGAAGCTCAATGCCCGTTACAGCCACAGGGAGCTGCTTAAACACAATATCATCGAGCATCAGATAGCTGAAGCCGCCGGTGTAGAAGCCCACCTTGCCGGAGGCCTGATGGCCGGGATCCGCTGCTTCCAGCCGTAATTCTCCGTTTACGTACAGCTTGATATTGGCGCCGTCGGCCAACACACGGATTTGATACACCGTGTCGGGCTTAAGATCCAGGCCGGGCAGCACATTCTGCTTGACTGTAGCCCATGCGGCATTGTACAGCAGCCACTTGGATGTTCCGTCACCTGTAGTTCTGTAGCCGATCCGGCTGGGTCCGCCGGTGGCGTTTTGCCGGTCAAAAATATAGAACGTAGTCGCATCTGGAAGGGTCGGCGGTGTTTTCAGCTTGAAGCTAAGGTCATAGCTGCTGAATTCCTTGTTGACTACGGCAGAGGCGCCGTTTAGAATCTTGTACCAGCGGTTGCCGTCCACGTTGACAATACTGCGGTTGGGATCCACCGGCCAGCCGTTGCCCCCCGACTCAAAGTCCGTTGTATGCATGACGTTGGAGACGATCATTTTGGCCGATGCGCTAGCATTGGGATTCTCCGCCGATACGGCGGTTATCACCGCTTCACCTGTAGAGACCCCTGTGACCACGCCGTTCGCGTCCACTGTGGCCACCTGCGGGTTGCCGGAGGACCAGTTCACCGCCGTATTGGCTGCATTGGAGGGATCAAAGGAAGCATGCAATGCCAATGTTTCGCCTACGGTCATATTAGCCTGAGTTTTGTCCAGCAGCAAACCGGATACCGCTGTGGTAGGTAATGTGAACTTAATATCGTCAAACCAAAGATAGCTGAAGTTGCTGACATAGAAGCCCACCTTGCCTACAGGATTATGGGTAGGATCAGAGGCCTTCAGCCGCAGCTGATCGTTGACATAGAGGCTGATGTCCGCTCCTTTGACCAACGCCTTAATTTTGTACTCTGTGTTGGGCTTGAGGTCATGATCCGGGAAGGTTACTTCCTTGACTGTCCCCCAGGCAGTGTTGTACAAGAGCCAGCGGGAGGTTCCATCCGCATTGGTTTTGTAACCGATCCGGCTGGAGTTGGGTCCTACCTGCCGGTCAAAGATATACATGGTGGCATAAGCAGGTATGGTGTCTGGCGTCCTCAGCCGGAAGCTCAGCTCATACTCCGTATAATCCTTTTTGGTCAAAGAGGTGGCGCCGTTCTTGATTCTGTACCAGCGGTTGTCTCCGATTTTCTCTATGGCCCGGTTGCCGTCCAGCGTCCAATCCCCCGGATCCACTTCGAAATCTGCAAAGTCGATAACCCCATCTCCCTCATCAACGGTAACCTGGACCGTTTCCGTCAGGAGCGGATTTTCCACGGAGGCCACTGTAATAACAGCTTCACCCACAGATACACCCTTGATGATGCCCTTGCTGTCTACCGACGCCACATCGGGGCGGTCGGACTGATAGCTCAGTGCGGAGTTGGTGGCATTCCACGGGAGGACCGCAGCCTGAATGGAAGCGCTCTTAAATACTCCCAAGGTGATATTCTTGTTGTACACATACACTTCCCGGACCGGGAAATGGTCGGCGCCGTGGAGAGTACCAGCTTTGCCAATCACTCCGATATCTCCAAAGGGAATAGCAGTGAAGCCGGGAATACGGTTGAACACCTCCGCATTGGCATTCAGCTCCAGATTGCCTCCGGCCAGGTCCACAAAACCGGGGTCGCTGTCGGCAATCCAGTTGCCGGAATATTGCACGAGATTGAATTTATCATAAGCGCCGTTGGCATTGGTGGTTTTGTCCCGGGCTCTCACCGGATTGTAGATTAGATTGTTGGTGAAGGTGTTGGTTGTCGGATAATACCGATTTTCGGTGAAGAAATCCGCCAGCTCCGGATATTTCGCCATATGGGGTGTGCCGACGTAATTGTTATTGGCCGCAAACAGCTCCTGCCATTTCGTCATGTAGTTCTTCGGAATCTGGTTCTCCGGCTTATCCCCCAAATACAGATCCGCATAATCATAGGGCACCTTACTGTCAACAAAGATGTTGTTGCGGGAAATGATATGAGAGCCGCCGTTATTCTTAATGGCCGAATTGCCCATCTTATTGAAAATATTCTCTTCAATGGTAAGGCCCATGGTGAAATTATCCGGGTATACACCCTCCACCCCAGCCTTGGACTCCCCGATATTATGGAAGTAATTGCGGCGGATGACGGTGCCCCGCTCCTGCGGCGTTTCTCCCGCATTCATGTAGATGGCGCCCAGATCGGAGAAGGTTTTGCATACATCGTAAATATCGTTGTAATCTATCAGATGGTCATTGCCAAAGATCAGTATTCCCGGATGCGGCGCATCATGAAGCTCATTGTGGGACATCCTGTTCCCTGCCCCTGACATATTGACACCGGGATTATAAGCTTTGTGATAATACGCAAAATCATGGATATGGG
>JAEWAA010000522.1 GCA_023391955.1 Bacillota bacterium
GCCATCGGGCATCCCGCCCGTTCGTCAGGAATGAGCACGGTCTTGTTCGGAGCCAGGATCTTTGCGCTCTCCCCCATAAAATGAACGCCGCAGAACACAATCACGTCCGCGTCGGTAGAGGCGGCCTTCTGCGCCAGCAGGAAGGAATCGCCCCGGAAATCGGCAATTTCTTGTATCTCATCCCGTTGATAATAGTGGGCAAGGATAATCGCGTTGCGCTCCTTCTTCAATTGAAGAATGCGCTCCTTCAAGAGCCGGTCCTGCTCAGCTTTGTGTGCACGGGCCAGAGCTTCCATCGTATTGAAAGACCTCCTTCGCATGTTGCCTGCACTGGTGCTGGAGATAAAATAGCGGACAATAGCTACCGCAGCATGAGTGGCTATCCGCCTAAGAATAGTTTACACCTACTGTACACAACCGCATTCCGCGTGTCAATGTGAAACTGGACTTATAAAAGGCTCATTTCCGGACAATTTCTCTGAAAAAGGAAAGATTCGTCCATACCCCGTAGAATACGGCAAAGACAAAGCGCTTCAGCATAATAAAATTCACTTCACCGCTATGTAAATCTGCACCTCTACGACGCCAGAGCCGTCTTGGGTGGAGTCATACACTTCATAATCTCCAGTATAAGCTCTTTCATCCGGCGCTTCTTTAAAGTAGTCCCAAATCTCTGCCCAGGCCCGAGGAACAACCACATGGGCAGCTCCCCTATCGGATGTAAACACCTTATATCTGCCAGCCGGAATGACAGCATGCACAAACCCGTCATTCGGCGTACTTTCTTGTGCTTCACAGCCGATCAGCACAGTATATGCGCCATTTACGCCATCCTCATAATCGGTGTATAAGGCATAAATCCGGTGCGGGCCGGCAACTCCGGCTGCTGATGTTAGTCCGCTTCTAAAAAATGCTTCCCATAACCCCGGCAGTTTCCCTCTTGGCCCTGCCTCCTCTGCATTGGTTGTGCGTGTACAAATGCCTATCAGCTCGATTTGCGGCTGCTCCGCCATAAAAATATTCATGCAGCACCTTCTTTCATCGGATATGAGCCTGATTATAAAAGGAAAATGTGGACACCTATATGTCCACATTGGAATATTGCTCTATAATTTGTTGCGCTCTGCTTTTAAGCTCCAGCGCTATCTCTGCCGGCTGTTCCACCTTCACCATGCCGCCATAACTTAACAGGCTCCCGTAAAACCATTCATCTACAATGAACTTTCCCTTAACCAGGATCGAACCGTCATCGAGAATGGTTATATAATCGGGAGGGTATGTCTCCTCTATTCTGCTCCGGACTATAGGGTGAAAGGTAAGCAGCAGCTCCCGTTCGTTCTCTTTAGACCATTCAGAATCCCAGGCATACCTGTCCAGCTGCGGAGGCTTGCGCGGGAGAAACGGGAAATCCAATATGTGATATCTGGTGATTCGGGAGAGACGGAATACGCGGAATTCGTTTTTTAACGTACAGAAAGCTTGCACATACCATAATTGCCCCTTCAATATCAGTTTATACGGCTCAATGATTCTTTCACTTCCAGCGCCCTCCCGGTTGGAATAGGTGATACTCACGGGCAGCGACCGCTCAATGGCTTGTTTTATGCTATGTACCTTCTTCTGCGCCGCGCTGCTCTGTTCCCAAGGACGAAAGTCAAAAACCACCCCAGCATTCACATAGCTGCTTTGTCCCTGCTCCATTTTGCCGATCAAAGCTTCCATCTTCTCAAAAAGATGCTCCAACAGCCCGTCGTCCAATGCGGAGGCAGCCCCCTTAATTGCCGCGAGAATAGCCGCCATTTCCTTTATGGAAAGGAACTGCCGATTTATGGTGTATTCCTCCATGATCTCAAATCCGCCGGAAGCTCCCTTATGCGCAACGACAGGTATACCCGCTTGGCCTAATGCATCGATATCCCGGTAAATCGTCTTCATGGATACCTCAAAACGATCTGCCAGCTCTTTGGCGCTAATCCGTTGACGATTGAGCAGTAACACGGTGATGGCTAACAATCGGTCAATTTTCATGCCCATAATCCTTTCCCTGTTCAAATGCAAAAACGGCAGCCCTTTGCAGGCTGCCGCAGAACAATAAAGTTTTACTCCTTAGGCGGTTCCCGGTCATCCAGGACAGGCTTGATGGGAGCATTCTCTTTCTCTTCAGGCTGCTTCTGAATGTTGATCTTCAGATCCGCATTCTCTGCAGCAGGAGTTGAGCCGCCGTTGTCCGGACCGGCATCCAGATGGCCTTGTTCGATCAGCTGGATAATATCGTCCTTGTCCAAGGTCTCCTTACTCAACAGGGTCTGGGCAATCAGATGCACCTTATCCGCATGCTGGTTAAGAATTTCCTTGGCTCTGGCGTAGCACCGCATAACAATGCTGCGGATTTCCAGGTCAATTTCGTAAGCAATGGCGTCGCTGTAGTTCTGCTCATGCCCTAAATCCCGGCCCAGGAATACCTGGCCGCCTTGGGTGTGGCCGAACTGCATCGGCCCAAGCTTATCGCTCATGCCGTAGTCTACGATCATTCTGCGGGCGATTTCCGTGGATTTACGGAAGTCGTCATAAGCGCCGGTGCCGATTTCGCCGATAAACAGCTCTTCAGACACCCGTCCGCCCAGCAGGCCTGTAATCTGGTCAAGCAGTTCGGCTTTGGTTACCACCAACGGATCTTCCGCGTCCTTGGGCAGCATCATGACATAACCGCCTGCGCGGCCGCGGGGAACAATGGTCACCTTGTGGATCATCTGGGCATTCCGTTCGAAATACCCGATAATGGCATGGCCGGCTTCGTGGTAAGCGACGGTTTTCTTGTCCCGTTCGCTGATCACTCTGCTCTTCTTCTGAGTACCGACAATCACACGGTCGAAGGCTTCTTCCACTTCAGACATGGAGATGTCCTTGCGGTTGCGTCTTGCCGCGATCAAGGCAGCTTCGTTCAGCAGGTTCTCCAGGTCCGCACCGGTAAAGCCGGTGGTGTAGCGGGCCAGGGAATCCAGCTTCACGTCCTTGTTCAGGGGCTTGTTGCGGGCATGCACCTTCAGCACCGCTTCGCGGCCCTTCACATCGGGACGGTCAACCGTAATCTGACGGTCAAAACGTCCGGGACGCAGAAGCGCCGGGTCCAGAATATCCGGACGGTTGGTAGCGGCCACGATGATAATGCCTTCATTGGCACCGAAGCCGTCCATTTCCACCAGCAACTGGTTCAGGGTTTGCTCACGCTCGTCATGACCACCGCCCAGGCCTGCGCCCCGTTGGCGTCCGACTGCGTCAATTTCGTCGATGAAGATAATACAAGGAGCGTTCTTCTTGGCATTCTCGAACAAGTCGCGGACACGGGATGCGCCGACACCGACGAACATTTCCACGAAGTCCGAACCGCTGATGCTGAAGAACGGCACGCCTGCCTCACCGGCAACCGCTCTGGCAAGAAGGGTTTTACCTGTACCCGGAGGGCCGACCAGAAGCACACCCTTAGGGATGCGGGCGCCTACTGCGGCGAACTTGCGGGGGTCCTTCAGGAACTCAACAACCTCAACCAGTTCCTGCTTCTCCTCATCTGCCCCGGCCACATCCTCGAACGTGACCTTCTTCTTCTCTTCATTATATAGGCGCGCCCGGCTTTTGCCGAAATTCATAACCTTGCCGCCGCCGCCCTGAGCTTGATTCATCAGGAAGAAGAAAAGAATGAAGATGATGACGAACGGGATGATGGAGGTCAGAAAGGAAATCCAGATGCTGTCGCCTTCCATCTTCAGATGCTCTTCGTCAATACCGCTTTGCTCCACCAGCTCAATCACACGGTCGCTTAAGGGAGCGCGGGTTTTGAACTGTTTGCCGTCTTCATACTGGCCTCTGATCAAGTACGTGATGCCATCCGGCTTCATCGTAATCGACTTGATTTTATTGCCTGTTGCATTAGGCTTCGCCGTATCTTCCAGCTGCTGACGGAACTGACTGTAGTGAATGGTCTGCTCCAATTCATTCTGCGAGCTGATAAAGCGGACAATCCCGATCACAACCAAAAAGATTAGTAAATAAAATCCTGTATTGCGGAGGATCCGATTCATCCCCTACCTCCTCTCATGCGGCACACTTGTTTTATTTTACCACAGCAAGACTTTCTATCACAACCGAACCTAAACAGCACCCTGCTGCCATTTAACGGCAAGGATTATGTGATCTCAAGGGCAGGTCCGGGAGGATGCATCAGGTCGTGTAAATCTCTGGCTTGAGGACACCGACGAAGGGAAGATTGCGGTATTTCTCCGCGTAATCCAGCCCGTATCCCACTACAAATGCATCGGGGATGGTGAAGCCCTTCCAGTCCGGCTCCAGGTCCACTGTACGGCGTCCCGGCTTATCGAACAGAGCGACGACGGAGATGGAATTGGCGTTGCGGCGCTCCAAGACGTCAATCAGGTAGGACAGGGTCAGACCGCTGTCGATAATGTCCTCAACGATTACCACGTTCCGGCCTTCCACCGGAACATCCAGGTCCTTAATAATCTTGACCACGCCGGAGGACTTGGTGGAGGCGCCATAGCTGGAAACCGCCATAAAATCCACTTCGGAATGGATGGTGATGTTCTTGAACAGATCCGCCATAAAAATAAAAGCACCCTTCAGCACACAAACCAAAAGCGGATTCCGTCCTTCATATTCCTTGCTGATGATGTCCCCCAGCTCTTTTACCTTCGCTTGGATCTCTTCCTCGGTGTACAATACTTCTTCAATGTCGTTGCGCAAAGTTGGCCCTCCTATATACTATGTTTCAATCCACACTCCTTATGAGGAGGAGTGCCAGCTGGAAGCTGTAAACCATGCATTCAAATGCTTTTACCCATCCGGAGGCGGACTGTAGCGGATGCGGAGAATTTGTTTGGTCTTCTCCGTTACCTTGGCCGTCCCGGCGCGGCGGATTCCCGGTATCCAAAGGATGGCGCCGCCGGCGTCCGTTACCACCGGCGTGTGCTCGCGGCGGAAACGGGGTACCTTGTCATCAATGAAGATATCTTTAACTTTTTTGGAGCCGTTTAAACCATCGACTTGCATTCGGTCCCCCGGCCTGCGGTTGCGGAGCTGCAGGGGAAAAACCAACTCCTCCGCATCAAACCGGGCTTCCCAGGAGCAAGCCGTCTCTGCCGCCTCGTCCCCAGCCGGTGCGAGCGCAAATTCCAGCCGTCCTCCCGATTCCGCCAAAGCGATCTGTCCGGACACCGCTTCCAGCGGATAAACATAGTCCCGCGGGGCTGTGGAAGCCGGTCTGGTTCCCAGCCGGACGGCGTCGTATTCCCGGTCCAGATAGACCCTGCCGGAAACACTCATGCGCCGGTTGGGAGCCCCGTCCTCCAGAAGTCCCGAGCGGATTTGCTCCACCGCCGCGAAATCAAGATTTTCCGTGGTACCAAAGAGATAATTTAATATTAGTTTAATGAAACGCCTTTGTAAAGCAACATGGAGACCGGCGAAGGCCGCCCCGGAAAAACGCACTTCTCCCGGCCCTTTACGGGCCATCTCGGCCACCCTTTTCCCCGCTTCCCCTTCCAGAAAATCATCGTCTGCCGCAGCCACCTCGGACAGCCTGTTCAGAGCCTGCACCACAGAGGGATTATGTTCGGCAAGCAGCGGCAGCGTTTCCAACCGGAGGCGGTTGCGGGTGTACTTGATCTTGGCATTACTGGAGTCCGTTACATACTCCTCCTGCCGTTCCTCCAGCTCCCTCAGAAGAAGGTTCTTATCCATACGCAGAAGCGGGCGCACCAGTTTCACGCCGTCCCGTTCCTGAATAAAGGACATTCCGCTCAAGCCGGAGATGCCTGTTCCGCGGAGAATGCGCATCAGGACAGTTTCGGCTTGGTCACCGGCGTGATGGGCCAACGCGACTTTGGGGGCGTGCCACGCATGTGCCGTTGCCGCAAGAAACTCATAACGCAGCCGGCGCGCCGCATCCTGCGGGTTGCCCCCCTCCCGCTTGAGATATCCGGGCACGTCCAGCTCCCGGTAATAAAAAGGAAGCCCCCGCTTCTCCGCCTGCCGCCTGACAAACTCCGCCTCATAAGCGGATTCGGACGGACGAAAGCCATGATTGGCATGGGCCACGGCAAGCTGCCACCCGGCCTCGGCGGAAAGCAAAAAAAGGAGATGCAGAAGCGCAGTGGAGTCGGGTCCCCCCGAGGCTGCCACCACGATCCGGTCTCCCGGCTCGAAGAGCTTATATGTTGCAATGGTCCGCCGTAACTCGCCTGTTACATCCATGGAGAAGGATCCTTTCGCTCGAAAAGAAAGAAGTTCGCCTTGCCTCCGCCTATTCCGGCGGTGCTTACCAATAATACCAAACCGTCGCGGCAAAAAGCAACAATGAGGCGGCAAAGCCCACTTTGATCCATGTGTCCTTAGCCGGCCTGACGGCAGTTTGTGTACCCTTCCGGGTGCGCACCAGCCTGCGCCAATCCTCCAATGCCTCGCCGGAGCCGGTGTAGCTGCCCCTCAGAGCCTTTTTCAAAAAAGGGAGGAATTCCGCACAGCCCGGGTCAGCCGCGGCTTGGCTCAACAGCTCGTCGATGCTGCGGTTCTGGGGCAATATTTCCCGGGAAAAGGCCTCCTTGGGACCTCCGCAGACATGGATGCAAAGGACGGCAAAGGAAAACAGATCATAAGCCGCATCCGCCGAACGGTCCCCCGCATTCCAGTAGCAGCGGTCGTAGATTTCGGTAAATTGCTTAACCGCCTTGCCTATAGGAGTGACCCCGCCGAAGTCCACCAGCTCCACCATACCGTACCCGGAGACTAGCACATTTTCCTTCTTCAAATCCCCGAATATATAGCCTGTACGGTGTAGCTCAGCGAGCTTCTCCAACAGCCGCAGGCCGATCAGAGGAAACCAGGCCGCTCCTTTAAGGGACAGATACTTCTGCAGCTGCTGCCCCTCCACGAAGCGCATAACGTAGAAGGGAATTGCCTGCCCCTCTTCCTCGGCATCATCCACATCCACCAGAAAGCGGCGGAAGGAGCCCTCCATACCGGAGAGGACCTTCAGGGTGTTGACCTCGGATTGCAGGTCAAGTGTGTCGGAGCCCACCTTCATGGCCAGCCGCTCCTGTCCTCTCCGGACCAGATACACCTTGCCGTTGGCGCCTTCGCCCAGCCCGCGCTCCACCGTATATTCAATTTTGTTCCACCTGCCGGTAATCCGCTTCCCCAAAGGGAAGACAGGGTTAGACGACATACTCACTTAAACATCCGTCCTTGTCCTCCACCGGCGGCAGCACAGGTTTACCCGCCATATAGCGGATGGTTTCCAGAAGTGCCGGGCCGGTTGGGGTAGTGCCTCTCATGTTTATTTTATAGAACAAGTTCCGCGCTTTTGCAAGATCGGAAGTGAATCCCAGCTCCATATGGCATTCCTGGCCCTGCAAACCGGGGAACCGGAATACGGCCAGACGGCTTTCCCCGCCGCGTGCTTTGAGGCTGGCCATCAGATCATGGGCTGTCTCCTGAACCGCCAGCAGCTTCGGCTTCATGCTGGCGCTGGCATCCACCAGAAGCGCCACCTCCAGTCCCAGCCGGTCGGTCATATCCTCAACGGCCTGCACGCCCAGCCCGCGTCTCTCCGGCGCCAGCTCCGTCAGACTGCCGCTGCCCCCCAGAATATGGCGGAGCTCCTGCTCCACAACCTGCTGGATAGTGCCTGCTACAGTCTTGCGGGTCATCATCTGCACCGTGCCCGAAAGCTGGGCGGAGGGCACAATCCGGCTCATACCGCCGCCCGCCTTGGCAATCTCGGCAATTTCAGATGCTCCCAATTCGCCGATCTCCCCTTGATCGATGACCCCCACCACATGGACTACAATCCCCTCCTGCCGCGCTTGGGCGGCGGCAATAACCGGATCCACCCCCACATTGGAGCAGCCGTCGGTAATCAGGATAATCTGCTTCATGTTTACCATCCTCCGTTTCCTGTGTTTGCTTGAACTCTATGTCTCTAGTATGTCCGGTTAATAGAGTGTTTAGACAGGAAGGAACGGAGCTGCCGCAAAAAAATTAAGGACGGAGGCCAGCAGCGGGACTGCCAAATTGATGCCGTCAAAAAGCAGGGTCCGGGCAATACCGGGCCCTGCTTTAGAGAAACAGCGTTATTCAAGTAAACGCGTACGGACAGAAGCTTCCTAACTAACTGTTTTGGGGCGTTCGATCCGGCTGATGCCGGGCCAGCGGAAGGTGGACCATTCCGGGCGGTAGCGTTCGATGCGGGCCACAATCACCGTCATATCATCGGAAATCTCCCCCTGCTGCTGCCGGACAATCCGCTCCAGCAGACAATCGGCAATATCCTGCGGGCTTTCGGCGTTAATTTCCCCGATAATGCGCTTCATCCACATCTCCTTGTTCACCGCATAACCCGGTGCATCATAAATCCCGTCCGTCATCATAATCAGCACATCTCCGGGCTTTAGCTGAGTGCTGATCAGATCCACGTCAATCTCCTGCAATATCCCTACCGGCAGATTGTTGCCGGTAATCTGGATCACCTCATTGCCGCGTTTGATAAAGCTGGGTGTGGACCCGATTTTCATAAAGGTAGTATCGGCGCTGTACAGATCGATTAACGCCATATCCACCGTGGCATACATCTCGTCAGGTGAACGGAGCAGCAGCACCGAGTTAACGGACTTAATGGCCAGCTTCTCATCCATCCCTGATTGGAGCAGCTGCTGCAGAATGGTGAGTGCGGTGCTGCTCTCCGCCCGTGCCCGCTCGCCGTTGCCCATGCCGTCGGACAGCGCCACCACAAACTTGCCGTTGCCCAGCTCAGCGGTGCTGAAGCTGTCGCCGGAGAGCAGATCGCCGCCCTTGGCCGCTCCGGCGATGCCGGTTTCCACCTCATACTCCTTGGCGGAGCCGAAGGTGACGGTGCAGGAGCCGTCCCCTTTATCCGAAGAAACCTCCTTTTTTACGGCGATATTCTCACCGAGAATGTCAGATAACAGCGGCGCAATAATCTTGCGGCATTCATCGAAGCCCTTGGTATATTGATGGACAATCTCAATCTCTACATTGCCCTCTTCCAGATTAATCACATCGATGGTCAGAATGGACAGCCCCAGCCCCTCCAGGGCGCTCCGGATCTGCTCCTCCTGCAGGTAGAGCTCCTGCCCTTCCCGCTTGATCTCCCGGGCCAGGTCCTCCATAACCTGGGATACACCCACCAGCTGATCGGAAACCAATTGGCGGCTCTCTAGGATCTGCTTTTTCCACCGCAGATCATGACGGTATAGGGTATACTGCTGCTTCATCACCTCCAGCACCTGATCCGGCCGCTGGCAGGCCTTGCGCCATTCCTGCTGGATATCCTTGCGGGAGAAATGTTCGTTTTTCTCCACAGCCGTCATCATTTCCGTCATAAATTTGTAGGTATCGTAGAATTGCCTGTCCCAGCACTGCTGCTTTTTCCAGCAGGACATGCAGCTTTTGTTGGCCACTGCGTTCATAAAATGGCTGACCTCTTCCTCCTTCTTCCGTTCCATACCCTCTTCGGTCAGCTGGCGGAAGCTTTTGGACAGCTGCTGGAACACCTGGGAGAACTGCTCCACCCGTCCCGCGGTAATGTCCCGCACCCGTTTGGCATATTCGTAATGGCTCTTCATATTCTCCTGGGTGCCCGGCACATATTTGGCGAGAACCTTAACCGCCTCCTTAGGCGTCAGCAGGAACAGTCCCAAAGCCACCAGCGTTTCCCAGGTGGAGGCCAATATCGCTGCCTGGTCTCCCACATATACCGTAAGGATAGAGCAGCCTAACAGCATACCGAGAGCAGCCGCCCATTTGCCGCCTTCCCGTAAGAGGCCGGCCAGAAGACCGGCAAAAGCCAGCAGGCTCATCTGGTAAATGGCATTCATATCCGCCAGGCTCAGGATCAGTCCGGTAATTACTCCGACTGAAGCGCCTAAGGGTGCGCCGCCCACCAGGGCGAAGAGGAGAATCAGATATCGGGAGAAAACATGCTCCACGGAAACCCCGCCTACCAGCCAGCCCACCGTACCGGTCATAACCGATGCCAGCAGGATAATCAGGCAGATGATTTCCTCATGCTTGAGGTTGGATTTCTTACGGGTCTGGGTCAGCACCGGCACCGCCTGGATGAAGATCAGCGTCAGCACCAGCGACAGCAGGGCTTCCACCCCGGTTAACAATAAGGTGTACCATGATAGGTCAGCATTCATTACATAGGAGAGAAGCTGCACCATAAACACGGAGGCGAAGGACATAAAGGGCAGCAGGGAAATATCCGAACGTTCGAATTTTTCCACACCCTTCTGAATCAGAACAAACACCAGCAGCTCCGTAATGACATAGCCGGGATGGGCGGCCGGAGAAAAGATGCTTCCTGCGGCCAGCGCCAGGCCCACCCAGGGCACCAGCTCCCGCCGGACAAACAGAATAACGGCAAAGTACGCAATGGCAAAGGGCGACAGCCTGTCCAAAATCGTGGCGCGGCCCAGCAGAAACGCAACACCTACCAGCAATATGGCCCATTTGCGGATGATCCAGGCCTGCATCAGACGGTTTTCCAGTAAGAGGGCTTTCAGGCCCTGGGTCATCTTGCGTGCCTGGGCGGGGATCACTTGTTCCATTCCAATCATCTTGTTCGGCTTTTGCATAATGATCAATTGCACCACCTTAATCAGTTTTCATTGGCAAGCGGCCGCCGGCTGACAGCACTACAAGGGCAACAAGGACGTTCCTAACCGGAATGTCGTTAAGTGAACCCTATTATAGAGTGAATCTATCAGAAAGTTTGTCAGATTCAGTTGCTAGACCGGAAAAAGTTTCCGACAGTCCGCGCGAAAGAGCGCTTTCCTTTATGGGGTAACGGATTAGAGGATTTGGCGGAGGGAAAGCCCATGGCCCATTCCCCACCAATCCGCAAAACATGAGCGCGCGCCGCCAAAAAATGGTGTCGATGCGAATCAGTCGCCGGAGGAATGCCAATAAATGCGGAAAACTATTTTTGGTCCGACTCCAAACCTGCGGTTATGGAAAATAAAAAAATCCCCTGCCGGCCCGGCAAGGGATGGATACAAATACGAATATAGCGGCGAAGGGAATCGAACCCCCGACCTTTCGGGT
>JAEWAA010000308.1 GCA_023391955.1 Bacillota bacterium
CTAATATCCTTCAGCAGCTTTTCAACTTCAACAGAGCCCACAGGGTTCGGGGGATCCATCGGGCTGCTGTTTTGCTCAGCCCAAGCCACGAAGTCGAATACCTTCACTTCTGCCGGAGTCAGGAGAGGCTTCAGGGCTTCCTTCACCTTGGAGGATACAGGAACGCCCCGTTCGCCCTTGATAATCTTGTTGGCTTCAATATCATTGATCCAGAAGCTGATGAACTTAGCCGCTTCTTCCTTTTGCTTGGAGTTCTTCGTCACGGAGAAGTACATGCTGGGCTTCAGGAACAGACCCTTGTTGGCATTGGGGCCCGGCATCGGCTGCAGCTCCAGATCGCGCTTGGCTGTGCTTTGCAGCAGCACGAATTGGTTGGACCAGCCTACAGTAGAGATGGAGTTGCCCATAACCATTTCGTCTTCTTCCGGTGTGCCCTTCTTGGTAGCTTCCTTGTCCAGGGTCAGGAGCATGCCGGCATCATACCATTTTTGGTACATGGTGAAGTAGTCCACAAACGGCTTGTCATCGGTATAGGCCAATCCGGTGCCGTCTTCCTTGTACATCTTCGTGCCCAAGGTACGCAGATAGTACGGGAAGTATACGTCATGACGAAAGCCACCCATAATCTTGCCTTTGCCCTTGGCTGCTTCGCCGATTTTGGTCAGGTCATCCCAGGTCCAATCCTTCTTGGGAGCTTCGATGCCCAGGGTTTTCAGCATGTTGAAGTCCATGGTGATGCCCAGAGCGTTAACACCCAGGTTCATGGCTACCAGCTTGTCTTTTACCTTGCCGCCGTCCACTGCGTTGGCGCTGACGCTGGAGATATCCAGGATGCCGTTTTTGGTGTACGGAGTCAGGTCTTCAAGCTGGTCACGCCCGCCGTATTGGGTCAGGTAGGAAATGTCCATTTGAATGATGTCGGGAAGCTGATTGGCAGCAGCTTGGGGAGCCAGCTTCTTCCAGTAGTCATCAAACGGCGCATATTCCGATTCGATGGTCACATGCGGGTTTGCTTTTTGGTACATCTCGATAACCTTCAGGGTGTAATCATGTCTGGCTTGGCCGCCCCACCAGGCGATCCGCAGCTTAACCGGATCTTTTTTGGCGCCGGCTGTAGCTCCGGCAGAAGCCGCACCCGCTGTAGGCGCTGCGCTTGCTCCGGAATCCTTTTTGTCTCCACCGCCGCCGCAACCGGCTGCAGTCACAAGCAGAGCAGCGGATAAAACTGCTGTAATTGTCTTTTTCACGTTCATTCCTCCCCTTTATGATTAAGCGAGCTTGGAAGTGCTTTCATTCCTTACACCGTTATTATCCGTTATTTTGACCCGACTTTTAATCCAAAAATCCGTCATCCTTGTTTAAAAAACCGAGTTGTGTGGGAGATTTCATATATTCGGAGGGGGTACATCCCACCACTTTTTTAAAAACCTGGCTGAAATATTGAGGGTTGTCCCCGAAACCCAGCTGCTCCGCCAGCTCGAAAATCTTCACATCCTCATTCTGGGCGATCCGTTCGGCCGCTTTTTTGACCCGCAGCTTGATCACATAGTTGGAGAATTTATCTCCCGTTTCTTTCTTGAATAGCTTGCCCAAATAATCGGCATTCATGTACAGCATCTGGTTGGCTACCCAATTCAGGGACAGTTCCGGATCGGAGATATGCTTATCAATAATATCCAGCACCTTGCCAATAATGGCCGAATGCTTTTGTTTGTTTTGCTCATAGTGTTTTTTGGCGATTTCTCTGGCCACCTGGAGGAAGGTCTGCTGGATGCCGGGCAGGGTGTTAGTCTCCAGAAGCTGCACCAGCTTGTTCATGTAGCGGGTAATATCCTCCTTGCCGCCCTGGCGGATCATGGCCATATAGCTTTGGATGATGTAGGACTTGGAGGTGTGCAGGTCCTGGCGCATTTCCGCCACCTGCTTGAACAGCCGCTGGATGGTCTCCTCGGCATGCTCGATCTGGCCGGACTTAATTTGCAGCAGAAAGCTGTCCTCATCAAACGGCAGCTCGGCAATCACCGGCGTTTCCGGAGCCTGGATATCCCGGAGGGTGATCAGGCTTCCTTCACCCAGATAGAAGCGGTGGTTAAGACATTCCAGCGTTTGTTTGTATAGGAGCCTCGCCTGGGCCATATCCCCCGGCTCGCTCAGCGCAATGGTCAGGCCCATCTTATAAAAACCCTGAAAGGTCTGCCGGATGTCCGTCATCCGCTGGTAGGTTTCCTCCGGATGCCCGTTTTCCTCAATCAGGAGCAACACTTGATGGCCTACTGTGGAGCTCAGCAGCGGCCGGTCGAGAATTTCCTCGGCGATATTCTTTACGGCGAAAAGATGCTCAAATTCAAAAGGGCCTTCCAGCTGGAACAAAATCAGTCGCACCGGGCGGTTCTCCCAATGCAGGTCGAACAGCTTGCAGTAATAGTCCCAGTCCTGGCTGCCGTACATTTTGTTGGTGACGAATTCCTTGAGGAACTGCTCCTTCACATGAGGCATCACCTTGTCCAGCCGGTGCTTCAAATTCTGGACAAACTGCTCCCTTCCTTCGGATTGCCGAAGATCCTCCACCAGCTCCTTGAGGGAATCCTCAATGACCGATTCATTGCAGGGTTTGAGCAGGTAATGCTTAACGCCATATTGCATGGCGGTTTTGGCATAATCGAATTCACTGAAGCCGGACAGGAGAATGAAGCGGATATCGGGATTGATAGCCTTCACCTTGGCCACCAGCTCCAGACCGTCCATGCCGGGCATACGGATATCGCTGATAATAATGTCGGGCGGGGTAGTAACAATAAAATCCATCGCCTCCAGCCCGTTGCGGGCCGTTCCTGCCAGCTCTGTGCCGCAGGCCTGCCAATTTACGATTTGGGAAATGCCCGTCAGGATGATGCGTTCGTCATCCACCAGCAGAACCTTATACATGCAGATCATCCCTTTCCAGCGGAATATGGACCAGAATACGCGTGCCCCGCTGCGGCTCACTTTGGATCTCCAATCCGTAAAACTCCCCAAAAGCCAGCACAATCCGTTCCCGGATGTTGGCCAAACCGATGCCGTTGCCCTTGGACTGCACCTCGCCGCGGCGCACCCGCTCCAGCATCTCGGGAACCATACCCGGACCGTTATCCTCTACCGTCACCACCAGATGGTCCAGCTCCTCCCAAGCACGGATCGTAATTTGGCAAGGATTCACCATTGGCTCGAGAGCATGATGAATGGCGTTTTCTACCAGGGGCTGCAGAGTCAGCTTAGGGATGGGGCAGGAGTAAAAATGCTGCGGCACATCCTGGGCGAATACCAGACGCTCCTCAAACCGGGTTTGCTGAATGGTCAGGTAATGGC